>NZ_VHTC01000021.1:0-66409 GCF_013048685.1 Vibrio sp. A8-1 | reverse complement strand
GTCAGTTCTGAGTGAAATCATCACGTCAGTCGTTGAGAAGAAACCGTACCCGAACGTTTTTGATCTATAAACTGCACATGCTTCTTCAGGCATGGTAAGTCAAGATACCTCGGTGAACGCTTACGATTAATGCACGAATGATGCGTCAAAGCCACCTTAATCGAATCACTGTACGCCTTGATGACAACATTCCTAGTGATGCGGCAGAGCAAGCGATTATCTCTTTGTTAACCATGCGTCATGGTACTAAAGATTTCTTTACGATTAATACCGACACCATTCAACAAAATATTCAAAAAACAACAGCGACCATGACCTTACTCATCTCCGCCATCGCCGTTATTTCATTAATTGTGGGGGGGATTGGCGTAATGAATATTATGCTGGTTTCGGTCACCGAACGTACCCGAGAAATCGGCGTTCGTATGGCGGTTGGTGCAAGGCAGAACGATATTTTGCGTCAGTTTCTTATCGAAGCTGTACTTGTTTGTTTGTGTGGTGGGATCATCGGAATTGCCCTCGCCTATTTAATCGGCGTCGGTTTTTCCTCATTCGGTAGTAGTTTTACCTTGATCTATTCTACCGCTTCAATCGTCTCTGCCTTTTTGTGCTCAACATTAATCGGTGTTCTATTTGGCTATCTTCCTGCGAAAAATGCCGCTCAGCTAAATCCGATTGATGCGCTTGCCCGGGAGTAAACATGTTACCTGCAACTCAATATTCCAGCTTAGCTTTATCCATGTTGCTACTGCTTGGCTGTTCCGCTCACTATGATCTTGTAGAGCCTTCTGTTTTTATTGCCACTGACTGGCACACGCCTCAACAAGAAACCAATACGGTGTGGGAAAGCCAGTGGTGGAAAAACTTTCAAGATCCTAAGCTTGATCTGTTAGTTGAGCGCGTCCTGTCCACCAACCACGACCTTGCATTGGCGACGCTCACTTTAAAACAG
The DNA here is from genome assembly GCF_013048685.1 of Vibrio sp. A8-1. Taxonomy (NCBI): domain Bacteria; kingdom Pseudomonadati; phylum Pseudomonadota; class Gammaproteobacteria; order Vibrionales; family Vibrionaceae; genus Vibrio; species Vibrio sp. A8-1. Next base: position 65,457 of record NZ_VHTC01000021.1, on the reverse strand, counting down.
GCTCGCTTAAACGCGAATTTAGACCGAGATCAACAGATTCCCGATCTCGCCGCTGGGGTATCCGGTAACCGTTCAAAGGATCTCAATCATGGCGACACGTCTAACAACTATCAGGCTAGAATCAGCGTCAGTTATGAAGTGGATTTATGGGGTAAGGTTTCAGCGACAATAGATGAAAGTCAGTGGAAAGCCCTCGCGACGCAACAAGAGCGAGAAGCAACCGCTCAAAGTTTAGTGGCAACCACCGCTCAACTCTATTGGCAAATCGGCTATTTAAAACAACGAATTCGTTTAAGTCAGCAAGATATTGACAACGCTATCCAAAACTTCAATCTTGCTCAAAGTCAATATACTCATGGCGCAACCTCACGCTTGACCGTATTAGAAACCAAACGCTCACTGGCTGGATTGGAAGCGGCACACCGTGATTATCAACAACAATATCGACAAGCCAGTAATGCCTTAGCTATTTTGTTTGAGCAAGATCCTGAACAAGCCGCTATTGAAATTGATCAACAACCCGCTCAAGCCTTACCTGCTATTTCTGCAGGAATACCCGCGGAAGTTTTGGCACGTAGACCCGATGTCAAACAAGCCTTGTATCAACTTCAAGCTTTTCTGGCTGCCAAGGAGAGTACTCGCCGCAGCTATTTTCCTGCGCTCACACTAACTGGAGCTCTGGGTGGGTCATCGACGGAACTAAAAAAACTATTGAGCGATCCTATCGGTACTTTAGGCGCTGACTTAACTTTGCCATTTTTAAATTGGAATGAAATGCAGCTAAAGCGAGATATCGCACAAGTACAGTATGAATCGGCCATCATCAACTACCGTAAAACCTTGTATGCCGCTTTTCAGGATGTGGATAATGCCTTATCCGCCCGAGAAAATTATCAGTACCAAGCTGAAAAATTAGTTCAGCAATGGCAAAGCGCCGCTGAAGCAATGCGTATCTATCAAAGCCAATATCAGCATGGTGCTATACAAATTAAGACGCTATTGGATGCCCAAGAAAACGAACGTAATGCTCGAGCCGCTTTACTGGAAAACGAATATCATCAACGAGTAACCTTAAGCACCCTTTATCGAAGCCTAGGGGGGCAGACGATCCTTATAGAGGAAGAGAGTTAGACCCTTTAGCCAAGCTAACACCATAGCTTGGCTAAAAATCATCCCGTATACACACACCCGGCGGTACAGGTTTCTTTAATTTCGACCTTGCTGAGTAGCGGTAAGCTTGGTTTAAGTTGTTGCCAGATCCATTTTGCTAACACTTCGCTGGTCGGATTTTCTAATCCTTCAATGTCATTTAAATAGTAGTGATCCAAACGATCATAAATCGGTTGAAACGCCGCTTTGATCTCCGCAAAGTCAATCAACCAACCGGTATGAGCGTCCACTTCTCCAGCGACATAAAGACGAACTAAAAAAGAGTGTCCATGTAAACGACCACATTTGTGCCCTTCAGGCACATGAGGTAAATGATGGGCAGCTTCAAACATGAACTCTTTATAAATTTCGGTTTTCATCGTACAACTCAAGCTTAAAAAAAGAGCCGCCATACTACGGAATCTTGTTAAATGAAACAAGCCAAATCCAGTCAAGCACACCAACCAAAGGCGAGTATTATCCCCTCAACGGCTTGCTTAAATCGTAAATCATCATCAGTTTTACGGTAAGAATACGCTATTTATTCCATCAATTTAGCTTTTCGAATAAGAAATCAACAATCAGAGCATATTAAAGGTTGATGCGGACAAATTGACAGGTAATATGTGCCATTGAATTTGTAAAATTTTAGCCAACTCAATGTTTCGCTTTTTTCAATCAACTTGTTCAAATATGGTAACGGTATCTGTCTAAAAGACGCTAATAATTCACACGTTATCGTTATTTCAAGTCGTCAGGGAAGCAACACTTTTGAGTTGAGTTTTTACCTCAATGGAGACGATATTAACCATGACTTACGCGCCTGTAAAAGACGTATTAAGCGGCAAGCTTGCAGTAAACAGTGAAGTTACTGTTCGTGGCTGGATCCGCACACGTCGTGATTCCAAAGCTGGAATCTCTTTCCTTGCCTTATATGACGGCTCTTGTTTCGACCCGATTCAGGCCGTGGTCCCGAATTCACTCAATAATTATCAAGATGAAGTTCTCAAACTCACCACCGGATGTTCTGTAGAAATTACAGGTACGGTTGTTGAGTCTCCTGCCAGTGGTCAAGATTTCGAATTAGCGGCGACTGAACTGAAGGTTGTCGGCTGGGTAGAAGATGCGGAAACCTATCCGATGGCTAAAACTCGTCACTCTATTGAGTATTTACGTGAAGTGGCTCACCTTCGTCCACGTACTAACGTGATTGGTGCAGTTGCTCGTGTACGTAACTGTTTGTCTCAAGCGATCCATCGTTTTTATCATGAACAGGGCTATTTTTGGGTATCAGCACCACTGATCACCGCCTCTGATGCCGAAGGCGCGGGTGAGATGTTCCGTGTTTCGACTCTAGATTTCGCTAACCTGCCTCGCCAAGAAAACGGTGAGATTGACTTTAACGAAGACTTCTTCGGTAAAGAGACATTCTTAACCGTATCAGGCCAGTTAAACGCTGAAGCTTACGCTTGTGCACTGAGCAAAGTGTATACTTTTGGCCCAACCTTCCGCGCAGAAAACTCCAATACTAGCCGTCACTTAGCTGAATTTTGGATGGTAGAGCCTGAAGTTGCCTTTGCTGATTTGCACGATGTGGCTCAATTAGCTGAAGATATGCTCAAGTACGTGTTTAATGCCGTACTGACTGAACGTCGTGATGACCTTGAATTCTTTGCTTCTCGCATTGATAAAGACGCGATTACTCGTTTGGAGCAATTCGTTCAATCGGACTTTGCACAAGTTGACTATACCGATGCGATTCAAATTCTACTTGATTCTGGTCGCAAGTTTGAATTTGATGTGGAATGGGGTATCGACCTGTCTTCAGAACATGAGCGTTATCTTGCTGAAGAGCACTTCAAAGCACCGGTGATCGTTAAAAACTATCCAAAAGACATCAAAGCCTTTTATATGCGTCTTAACGACGACGGTAAAACCGTTGCCGCTATGGACGTATTAGCGCCGGGAATTGGTGAAATCATCGGTGGTTCACAGCGTGAAGAGCGTCTAGATGTTCTCGATGCGCGCATGATTGAAATGGGCATCGACCCTGAACACATGAGCTGGTACCGTGACTTACGCCGCTATGGCACCGTTCCTCATGCAGGATTTGGTCTTGGTTTTGAGCGTTTGGTCTCTTATGTGACCGGTATGGGTAACGTACGTGATGTGATTCCATTCCCACGTACACCACGCAGTGCCAACTTCTAAATTTGCTTTTCACCAAAAACCTTCGCTTCGCGGAGGTTTTTTTTCATTTTCCTTAGCGTGATGGTTGTCACTCTTCAATCAGAAAGGTATAAATACTGACAATCAATCTTCTCTCCGCACACGACTTGGCGCTATTGGTAAGCCGCACAGTGAATGCTGCTAGCATCACGGCAAAGTCAAACACGAAGAGTATCACCTTAACTTTACATGGATGGACATTATGTTTGAAAAAGTTGTCGCAGCACCTGCTGACCCTATTCTTGGTTTAACTGAAGAGTTTAAAAGCGATCCTCGGACAGACAAAATCAACTTAGGCGTCGGTATTTATAAAAACGAAGCTGGTCAAACGCCTGTCTTGGCGACGGTAAAGAAAGCCGAAGCTGCGCTGCTTGAGTCGGAGAAAACCAAATCTTATTTAACCATTGAAGGCACGGCTGAATATGGCCTAGCGGTACAAAAATTGCTGTTTGGTGAACAAGCCGACATCATTAGTGATCAACGAGCTAAAACCGCTCAAGCGCCTGGTGGTACAGGTGCGCTTCGCGTGGCGGGTGAGTTTATTAAACGTCAGCTTGGTGATGTCAAAGTCTGGATCAGTAACCCAACATGGGCCAACCATCATGGTGTATTTGGTGCAGCGGGACTTGAAACTACTGAATACACTTATTACAACGCCGAGAAAAAAGATAAAGATTTTCCAGCGATGCTTGCCGACCTTGAGCAAGCGTCTGCGGGTGATGTGGTTTTACTGCACGGTTGCTGCCATAACCCAACAGGGATTGATCCTACGTTAGAAGAGTGGGAAATTTTGGCTAAATTGGTGGCAGAAAAAGGCTTACTCCCACTGTTTGATTTTGCTTACCAAGGTTTTGCTAAAGGAGTCGAAGAGGATGCCGCTGGGCTGCGTATTTTTGCTCAATACAATCCTGAAATTTTAGTCGCCTCTTCATTTTCAAAAAATTTCGGTTTGTATAACGAGCGCGTCGGTGCGTTTACCTTAGTCGCCGCCTCAGCCGATGTGGCTAATACGGCGTTCTCACAAGTCAAAGCGATTATTCGCTCCATTTACTCGAACCCACCAGCCCATGGTGCCGCCGTAGTCACCTACATACTGCAAAACCCTGCCCTGCGCGCTGAATGGGAAGCAGAAGTCGCCGAGATGCGTGAACGGATTCAAGAAATGCGTGAACTGTTCGTTACTCGTTTACAAGAAATCGGCGTTAATGCAGATTTTAGCTTTATCGAACGCCAAAATGGCATGTTCTCTTTCTCTGGCTTAAATAAGCAGCAGGTTCAGAGACTGAAAGAAGAATTTGGTATTTATATTGTTGGCTCAGGTCGGATCAGTGTTGCTGGGATGACGAAAAACAACATGTCTCCTCTATGTGAAGGAATTAAAGTCGTTTTATAAATGGCTTATCTACCGACAGGTTGAGCAAACACAGCGATGAATATAAAGCCAAGCAGAAACAACCTCTGCTTGGCTTTTTTAATTGACATCGACATATAACGTTAATAATGAATTCGCATCGTTATGCCAACTTCATTGATATTTTGCAATTCACCATCTCGATAAGTGACAAGCCCACCTAACGCTAAGCGCTTACTCAACTGATAATCGGTTCTTAATGTAAACACGTATTCATCTTGCCAGTGATTATAATTTGCTTCGGCAAATAAACTTGCCTCCCAGTCGGGACGAATGAGGTAACGTAGCCCAATATCCGCACCAAAAACAGAGCGAGTTTCATTATCGACCGTATAATCACTGCTGATCCTTAACATCCCCACTCGGGCATGACTAACCAGATCAAGCTTGTCGATTATTGACCAATGATAGCCAGCCCCAAATCGTAAACGGTATTGTTCGATCGTCTCGTCATTAGGATGATAAAAGCGAGCACTGTAATCGGAGATCAACAATACGCGTCGCTCGGCAAGTTGATGACTCACTCCTATCGACAGTGCTGTCGTATTATCACTTTTTCCAGCGGCGTATAAACCACTCATGGTTCCCGACGTCAGCTCTGCACTAAAAAAATCATACTTCAACCGCTGTTCAACGTGAGAATTTTCCGCGTGTGCTAGCGGAAAAATCGACATCGCTATTATCAATACACTGGTTTTGTTCATCGCCATACCTATTTTCTTTATCTGGTCTTAGAATAACGGATAATCGATAAAAAAAGAGTAAGCGCTGCCTCAAATCTGCGCTGAGCCACAAAATCGTGTAGACTAGATCATTAATTAAAGAGATAGGGACTGCGAATATTGCCGATCTCGCCTTATAAATACACACCTCATCTCAAGCATATTGTGATACCAACATGGTCCAGATTAAGGATTATTTTTGGCTAAAGGAGTCCATTGATGGAAGCAGAATTAATCGAAATTAAAAACTTTCTTGCCCAATACCCGCCTTTTAATGAGCTTCCTGAATCAGCGCTTAATGAAGCCGTTCACCAAGTAGAGATTGCTTATTATCGCCAAGACACCCCAATCATTCACGCTGGCGACCATATTCAAGATTTATATATTGTCCGCAGTGGTGTAGTCGAAATTTATCGTCGTAAAGGAGAATTATATAACCGACTCTCCGAAGGTGGCTTATTTGGACAAATGGGGTTGCTCACCAATAATAAAGTGCGTTTTCCCGTTACCGCGATTGAAGACACACTCATTTATTGCATGCCGGAAGCTATATTTCAAAAGTTATACGATGAATACGATACCTTTGCGGATTATGTTGAAGTTCAAGATAATGCACGCTTACGACAAACCGTATCTAATACCCAAGAACAAAATGATTTAACGACCTCTAAAGTCAAACATTTGCTGACTCGTGAGGCCCCTTTCGTCTATAACGATGCCAGCATTCAGCAAGCTGCCATCAAAATGTCAGAAGAGAACGTCTCTTCGTTACTGATCATCGATCCCAGCATTATGAAAGACAACGAAGACGACAGCAGTCCAGTCGTTGGCATCCTTACTGATCGCGATCTTTGTCGAAGAGTGATTGCCACCGGATTAGACTTCAGCCACTCAGTGACAGAAGTCATGACTAGCGAAGTAATCGCCTTGGATCATAATGCTTATGTCTATGAAGCCATGCTATTCATGTTACGTTACAACGTGCATCATCTACCGGTGCTAAAAGAAAATAATCCGATCGGTATCGTCGATATTACCGATATCGTTCGTCATGAATCCCACAACTCATTGTTATTAGTCAGTACGATTTTCCATCAAAATAGCATTGACGATTTAGCGAATTTAGCCAAACAGGTCAAACATGCTTTCGTGCGCCTCGTTAATGAAGACGCGAACTCACATATGGTCGGCACAGCCATGTCAACGATTGGTCGTAGCTTCAAGCAACGACTATTAGAGCTGGCTGAAGAGAAGTTTGGCCCTCCGCCCGTCCCCTACTGCTTTTTAGCACTGGGGTCAATGGGACGCGATGAACAACTGATTGTCACTGATCAAGACAATGCTCTGCTGCTGGATGACAGTTATGATGAAGCCTTGCACGGCCAATATTTTGCCGACTTAGCTCAGTTTGTCTGTGATGGGCTCGATCAATGCGGTTATACCTATTGTACTGGCGAGATCATGGCGACCAACCCGATGTGGCGAATGACTCGTCAACAATGGGAAGCCTGTTTTGCCGATTGGATTGATAATCCCAACCCGAAAGCTTTACTGAATGCCTCAATTTTCTTTGACTTAGATGGGGTTTATGGCCGTCTGAAATGGGCAGAGCAACTGAATGGCTTTATTGTCCGCCGCGCCAGACGTAATAACCGCTTTTTAGCGTGCTTGGCCCGCAATGCCTTAAACCGTACTCCACCGCTCGGTTTTTTCAAAAACTTCGTCATGGAAAAAGATGGCCGCCACAATAACTCAATGAATTTAAAACGTCGCGGTACCGCTCCATTGGCGGATTTAATTCGCGTTCATGCTCTGGCAGTCGGCTCTCGAGCGAAAAACTCGTTCGAACGACTCGATGATGTCATCGATGCGGGCATCTTACCCAAAGGACGAGGGCAAGATCTGCGAGATGCCTTAGAGTTTATTTCGATGGTACGTATTCGCCATCAAGCTCTGGATGTAGAAAATAATAATGAACCCGATAACAACATTGAGCCAGAAAATCTCTCTGAATTTGAACGACGTAATTTAAAAGATGCCTTTCAAATTTTGAGTAACGGACAAAACTTCCTTAAATATCGTTATCAAGCAAGCAGCAATTTTAAATAAGGTGAGCATGAAAGGACTATTTCAAGCGCCAAGTATCAATTGGCTTTATAAATATCGAGCGAAACAAAAGCTTGCCCAATCCCCTTTGCTGCAACGTTTTTATCAAGCGGAACTGGCTGATGGCAATTCGCCGTTAGGTGAGATTGAGTTTGTCGCAATGGATTTTGAAACCACCGGGCTTGATGAAAATAAAGATGAAATTATCACCATCGGCTTAGTACCCTTCACTTTACAGCGCGTCTATCTTAAGCGAGCGCAGCACTGGATCGTTCGTCCTCGACAAAAATTAGACGAGGGCTCGGTGATCATTCACGGCATCACGCACAGTGATATTATGCACGCCCCTGATTTAAGTGAGGTGTTCGAAGCGTTATTAACCGCACTGGAAGGGAAAATCGTTGTGGCCCACTACCATAAAATTGAGCGTGAGTTTTTGGATCAAGCCTTTAAACGGCGAATAAATGAAGGCATTGAGTTTCCAATTATCGATACCATGCAACTCGAAGCGGAGATTCAAAAACGCCTCACCGCAGGGATTTGGAATAAACTGCGCGGTAAGAAACCGCAATCACTGCGTTTAGGGCAAGCCCGACAACGCTATGGTTTACCGGCTTATAATCCTCATCACGCCCTGACGGATGCGATTGCTACAGCAGAACTGATGCAGGCGCAAATCGCCCATCATTATTCACCAGATGATCGGCTTAAACATTTTTGGTTATAGCTTTTCACTGAAGTCGTTATCACTAGTCTCAAGGATCAACATAGGGAGCTTTCGCTCCCTATTATTTATCATAAACAAACTATCGCGAATGACTTAAGTTTATCAGCTCATCTGTTATCAATTAAAACTTATAACTTAAAGCGACGGATCTCTTGGTCAAGCTGATAAGAAAGTTGTGATAGCTCCGCCGCTTGAGCTGCAGCTTCATGGGCTTCTTCAGCGAGATCGTTCGAGACATCGCGAATGCCTACCGTGTTGCGCGTAATCTCAGAGGTGACGGATGCCTGCTCTTCAGCGGCTGAGGCAATCTGAGTTGCCATATCACTGATACGCTCAACCGCATGATGAATTTGCATTAAGCTCGCGGCTGCAGAGTGCGCATCATCAACACTCGTATCGGCTAACATTCGGCTATCATTCATGATCCCGACCGCTTTGCCTGTCGTGCCTTGCAGCATTTCAATCATGGTTTGAATTTCTTTGGTTGAGGCGTGAGTACGTTGACTCAGTACCCGCACTTCATCCGCAACCACCGCAAAGCCGCGACCTTGTTCTCCAGCACGAGCCGCTTCGATCGCCGCATTCAATGCCAATAGATTGGTCTGTTCTGCAATGCCTTGAATGGTTGAAAGAATAGTACTGATCTGATTACCATGCTCTTCCAGCTCTTGAATGACGCCTGTTGCTACCTGCACTTCTTTCGCTAAAGAAAGAATAGAGTTCTGCGTTTGCGACACTTGCTTAGAGCCATCGACACAAGCGGTTACCGCCTCGGATGAGTTTTGCGCAGTATGCTCAGAGTTGTTAGCAATCTCCTGGGTCGCAGCGGCCATTTCATTGATCGCTGTGGCGACCATATTGATTTCATCTTGCTGCATGCGAATACGTGCACTACGTTCTTCAGCATGCGCGGCGGTCATATGCGATTGTGATGAAAGTGACGCAGAAACCTCACTCAATTTACTGACCATGGTATGCATATTGCCAACAAAAATATTGAAATTATTCGCTAATTGCCCCACTTCATCGTCACTACGTGGCTCTAAGCGTTGCGTTAAATCACCATCTCCGGTTGCGATTTCTTCTAATGCTTTAGAAACTCGTAATAAATCTCTGAATAAAAAGCTGACTAACCAAGAGACGATCAACACCACAATCAAGGTGATGAAAATCGCTGTGATCAACAAGCCGGTGAGCAATTGAGTATGTGCTGCGAATTCGGTATTTTTATCCATCTGCACAGCAAATACCCATGGCGTATCCGCGACTCTATCGAAGTAAAACAAGCTCTCTTGACCGTTATGGTTCAGTGTCATTAGCTGACGGCTATTGGCGGCTTGCTGAATAGCATTCATGGTTAATGCGCTATCGAGCGAACTGACAGGCTTTAAAAGCAATCGTTTGTCTGGATGTGCCAGAAAATAGCCGTCTTGGGTATCAATCAGCATCGTGTAAGCATTATCACCCGCGTCGATACTCAACACATCACTGATTAATTGATCAATCAATACATCAGCACCGACCACACCACGTAACTGACCATTGTGACGAATAGGTTCAGCAATAGTCACTAATAAAGCATTAGTGATCGCATCTTGATATGCCGTGGTAATAATTTGCTTACCCGCATTCGCGGCATCGCGATACCAAAGACGAGTACGAGGGTCATAATCAGCTCGGTTGCGCTCTGGATGGGAGCGATACATTTCACCGTTAACAGTACCAAAGAAAATATCGTCAAATCCGCCCGCTTTACGCGCCTGTTGTAAAAAAGGCACCACATCAGGTTGTACGGTATAGTCATTAAAAGCGGTGGAAATATCTTTTCGGATCGAAATCCAATCAGAAATACCTTTCGATGCCGTTTCAGAAATGGCTTGTGCACGGGCAAGTACACCACGACTGGTTTGTTGTTTGAGTTGATCGGCTGACAACCAAGTTAATGCGGCCGCCATCACGACGACCGCTGACAGGCTGGTGCCAATAAGCTTTTGTTTTAGGGTTAATTTCATAGTGAATTATCGCTGATAAAAGGAACAGTTGGGCGGCAAATAATAGCGAGGTTTATAAGCGTTTGCACGCATTATGTAAAAATAAACACCGTTGCAATAACTATCTGCTTTTAATCACATTACCGTCAAATTAGTGACAAATGTCATCATTCCAACATTATTCGTCTATCAACAAAAAAAGCTGGCTCAGCCAGCTTTTTTAAACCTCTATGTATCCACTTGACTTACTTTTTCAGCTCTGTACGCATGCCCATCACCAAACTAACGCACATCAGTAATAAGACAAAAGTAAAGGGTAAAGCCGTCGAAATCGCACCAGCTTGCAAAGCTTGAACGGCCTGCGCACCACCGATCCACAGTAAGGCTATGGCAATCGCCCCTTCCATGATTGCCCAGAAAATTCGCTGTAACACTGGCGCATCCATTTTACCGCCAGACGTAATGCTATCAATAACCAATGAACCAGAATCAGATGAAGTAATGAAAAACACCAACACTAACACTACCGCGATAATCGAGAGTAAAGTCCCCAGTGGTAATACATCAAACATTTGGAACATGGCTAATGACACATCCGTTAAACCTTTTTGACCTAATTCGCCAACACCGCCTATCACCTGCTCAATCGCTAATCCACCAAATACAGACATCCAGATCACAGTGACGGCTGTTGGAATCAGTAACACTGCGGTAATAAACTCACGAACCGTCCGCCCCTTTGATACCCGAGCAATAAACATACCGACAAATGGTGACCATGAGATCCACCATGCCCAATAGAAAACGGTCCAACCTTGGAACCACGCTTCATCTTCACGTCCATGAGGGTTACTTAATGGAATGATATTTTCAATGTACGACATCAATGTGGTTGGAATCGACGCAAAAGTGACCGCATAACCAATCAGAGCAACTAACGCGACAAGTAATAAGGCTACAATCATGTTGATATTAGAGATCACTTTGACCCCGCCATCAATTCCACGAATGACCGAAATCGTCGCTAATGCGGTTACCACTAGGATAACAATGATTTGTAATCCTATTCCTGCATCAAGACCAAACACGTGATGAATACCACTTGCGGCTTGTTGAGCCCCTAAACCTAGCGAAGTAGCAAGGCCAAATAACGTCGCTAATACCGCTAAAATATCAACCAGATGCCCTGGCCATCCCCACGTTTTATCACCGAGAATAGGATAAAAAATAGAACGAATAGATAAAGGCAACCCTTTGTTATAACAGAAAAATGCCAGCGATAAGGCAACAACAGCATAAATCGCCCAAGGATGGAGTCCCCAATGATACATGGTCGCGCCTAAAGCTAATCTTGCCGCTTCTGGTGTACCGGCCTCTACACCTAATGGTGTTTCATACCATCCCGTAAAATAAGCAACTGGTTCCGCGACACTCCAAAACATCAAACCAATGCCCATGCCGGCGGCAAAGAGCATCGATAACCATGAGATCACCGAGTAATCAGCCACCGCATCTTTACCACCCAAGCGAATTTTACCAAATGGTGATACAATCAAAGCCAAACAAAAAATCACAAAAAGGTTACCCGACCAAATGAATAACCAATCAAATGAGCCAATAATTTTCCATTTAACCCCGTCTAGTGCATTCTTAGCGGTATCAGCATCCACCAACAGAGTGGCGAGTAAAAATAAACCAATTAATCCCGCACTGATGCCAAATACAGGGTTATGAACATCAAACCCCCACTTCTGCACATTATCCTGACCGACTGTATAGTCGGTACTGTCAATGCTGTACTTGTCTATTCCTTTTGTCATTGATCTTCTCTTTTTGGTAACGACAGACAAAATTCAGTAACCATGACAACGAAATAAATTCACAGACTTACCATTAAAATATATTTCGTACTCATAACTAAAGAATTCATTTAAGGGGCGATATATTACAGAAAATTAGATTAAAATCCACAAAACAAAGTTATTGAGGATAAAAATCGACCATTTTACAGTAAATTATCGCTAAAAGTTACAAGCCACCACCACAATTTAGTTCGAGCTCAAACATTTAATGGGCATTGGTTTACTGGTAAGTAATGTGTGCTATTCACGAAATCGTTCACTCAAATACCTATTGTATCCATGGCATTTCAATCCATCGTTTCGAGACTTGTGAGATTTTGGAGGTATCCTCGCCTGCCCAAATAATGGCGATTACAGTTAGGCAGCAGGTGAGTGATAAATTTGCTCAGCGAGAGGCAGAGCTTGACTAAGCAATCCGCAGATAAATCTTCCTCATCAGTATAGAGAAAGGACCGGATTGGCGATGGACGAACGTTACTCACACTACGGTAGCTTGCAGTAGGAAGACGATTTCTCTACTTTTCAATTATCCCCAACTAAGGTATGGTCCGATCCAATTGGTCTCTTGTTTGTTGTAGGTAAATATTGTGGAAAAACACGAAGAGGTGTTGGTTGCGATTCGTCAAATTATCCGAGCCATCGATTTGCATTCAAAAAAATTAAGCAAATACGCAGGGTTGACGGGACCGCAGTTGATTTTGATGCGTTCAATTGAAGAGTTGGGGGAAGTTACCATTCGTCAATTGTCAAAACATACTAACATGAGTCAAGCAACAGCCACGACCATCCTAGACCGCTTAGAGCGGAATCAATACGTACAACGTGTTAGAAGTAGCACCGATAAACGTAAAGTCCATGCCCATTTAACAGAAACTGGCCGAGAACTCTTGGCTCGCGCACCACAGCCGCTACAAGACAGTTTTGTGGAACAATTTCAGCATTTGGCCGATTGGGAGCAAAGTTTATTACTCTCATCGGTTCAACGTTTATCTGCAATGATGAATGCAGAAAAGATGGATGTCGCACCGATGCTGGAAATTGGCAGCATCACCAAAATTGAGTAAGTTTGACAATCAGTACCGTTCTACAACTGCCGCCTGAGTGACAAGAGCAGTTGTAGAATCTTTAATTATTTACAGCGCTTTATAAATAACCTTGTTGCCCGCCTGGGACTCTCTGGTAATTAATTCAACTTCAAGTAGTTTCTTTAATGCCCCTGTCGCCCAAGACGCCGCTTTACTCTCTTCTTGTCCTGCCGCCAAACCAATCCCTTTAGGATTAATACCTTCCGCATTCGCGACAACAATATCAAATACTTGTTGCTGCTTAGGGGTTAACACGATCTCTGCACGTGTTGTTGGTGAAACGGGTTCACTTGATGGGTGTGCCGTTTTCTTTGCAACGACAGGATTAACGGCTACAGGCTTGGCTGTTTTTGGTGCTGAGGTAATGTTTGCTACCATCGCTATGATGCGTTTTTGCAGTTTTGCCTGCACTTTACGCTTATGAGCAAGTCTCATCGAGTATCTCTCCATTTCACTGCACAAGATGCAGTGGTGAAAATTTGAAGCGCGTTTTATAGCAAAATTCATCGACCTTTTGTAGGGTATCGCTCAAGTTCAGACGACAAAAACGAGATTTAAACCATAAGCGACTAGAATTTAAACAGTAAATCATTATTTGCTGTTTACGATTTCAGTGAGGATCAGTGATCATTGTCAACGAACATTGAGTATTAATCATAAAGTATTTGCATGCGAGGTCGGTATGCCAACAATCCACTTATCTAATTATCAATTTGATCGACATTCACCTTACGTCAAAATCGGTTTATTGATCGTGTTGTTGATCATTACTGCTTTGATTCGCTTATCGAACAGTTGGCAACAAGCGTCAGTTTCGGTGATGTGTGTGTTGATTTTATGTGGTGTTGGTTATTGGCTAGCACGTAAAAGTTGGGTTGGTTTTACTCTCACCGCCAGTCACTTACAGCAACATTTTTACTATGGTGGATGGGTAGTGAAATGGCAAAATATCAGTCAAATTGGAATATGCACCCATCAACAAGAGGGTTGGCATCAGCCGCTGCCATGGATAGGTGTTCGTTTAAAAAATTATAGCCCTTTTTTAGACGGGATTTGCCCAAGAATTGCTCGAGAAATGTTATTTAACCAACGAGCTTTACTGTATTTAGGCATGAAGCAGCATGATAAAAGCCTGCTTTTTGAAGACATCGTATTAGACTCTACCCCCTATACGGATCCACAAGGCAAAGTATACACTGGCCTAATGGCGATGCTCGCTAACCGTATGCAGCATCAACGTAATTTTTATGGCTTTGATGTCTTCATCTCGGAGAATGATCTTGACCGTTCTGCTGATGAATTTATTGGTCTGGCTCGACGCTATCTCGCCGCAGCCAAACCAGAATAAGAAAAGTTTGGTTTAGAGACCACCGAACCTTCCCTACTTGTCATAGTAAACGTAATATCTATTCTGCTAGTAAAGCGGCATTTCATCGGCTACAAAGGGATTACTCGCACGTTCACGACCAAACGTTGACGTCGGTCCGTGGCCAGGAATAAACGTCACGTGATTGCCCAATGGCCACAATTTGTTCTTAATAGAATCAATTAAGGTGTTGAAATCGCCCTGTGGGAAATCCGTCCGTCCAATACTGCCATTGAAAAGCACATCGCCTACAAACGCTAAGCTGGCTTCTTCACTAAATAAAACCACATGACCTGGGGTATGGCCTGGCGTATGCAAGACAGTAAGTGTCTGGTTGCCAAACGTGACGGTATCACCTTCATCTAACCATTGATGAGGCTCAAAGGCTTCTGTCAGCGGAAAACCAAACATTTGACTCTGCCCTTCTAAGCCCTGCAACCAAAAGTTATCGGCTTTATGAGGACCAATAATGTCAACATTACCCAACAATGTAGCGAGAGGCTGTGTTCCCCCGACATGATCCAAATGACCATGAGTCAGAACCAGTTTAACTACCTGAACACCTAGTTGATCAATCAACATTTTCAGTTGTTTTACATCACCACCGGGATCAACAACGATACCTTGCATGGTTTCATCGCACCATACAATCGAACAATTTTGCGCAAACGGAGTAACGGGGACAATTTGATACTTCAAAGACATGAGAAAACCTGAACAACCAGCAAAAAATTATCACCAACTATGACATTCTCACTACGTTTTGACAAGTCGCGCTCGCGACTCACATCACTTGACGTGATAAGGAGAGTCGCTAATGAGTCACTAGCTTATCGAGACGATAGATATCTTCTCTAAAATGCAATTGTCCTGCGTCATACCATGCTGTTTGATAAATGATCTGCACTGGTATGCGCTGTCTTAATGGGATTGCTTGGTTCACTGAGCTACTTTGCGGAGCAAATTGTTGAGAGTCTAACCCCTGTTTAGTTAACAACATATTGGCAAATTGATCGGCATGTTCAACCCGAATACAACCCGAGCTAAACGCTCTTGAGTCACGCTCAAATAAGTATTTACTTGGAGTATCATGCAAAAAGATCGCTCGGCGATTCGGAGTGTTAAATTTATATAATCCCAGAGCATTATGATAGCCCGCTCTTTGACGCATACGATAGGGGAATGCCTCTAATGAGATATTTTCCCAATCTATCGATGTCGGATCTAGAGTCTGCGTCGCTCCCCAACGCGGTAGAATCTCTAGATTCTGACGATCTAAATAACGAAGATCTCGCTTCGCTATCGGTAAAATATCTTCCACCATGATTTTATAGGGAATATTCCAAGTGGGATTAACAATTAAAGAATCCAAACGAGTCGTCATGACTGGCGTCGGTCGTGAAATGCGTCCGACCACCACCTTTGATTGAAAGACGTTTTCCCCCGCATGCCAATATTTCAATTCAAAACTCGGTACATTAACCACAATGGATGTGTTACTGGTTGGCCATAAACGCATTCGCTCAGCATTCAAGGCAATCAGACCCAAACGTTCTTCAACGGAGAGATTAAGCCATTTTAATGTCTGCGGACCAATCACACCGTCAGCGGTTAGTCCATGTAACTGCTGAAAATGCTTTATGGGTTCGATTAATGAATTATCGTACCAAGAGACATCATCACGAATCACTGTGACATCAATATTGACCAGAGCTAAACGCTGGATCAAGGTAGGACGGTCGTCCAACTTATCGCCCGGCCGTTTCAGACCCGCTTGTCGATAAAGCGGTAATGGTGTCGCTTTGAGCGCAGATAAAAAACCGTGAGCATAAACCAATTGATGATAAGCGGGATCTTGTGGTGCATGCTGCAAAACTAAATCAGCCATCGCTGGCGTACCAGCGGCAACAGACAGAGCTAACCGTGAAGATGCACTCGGCAAAGGCAAAGCGTAGTTAAGTTTACCGTTAAAAAACCAATCAATCCCTTGTTGAGTGGCTAATTGAGCATAACTAAGATAGCCGATAATGGTGTCTGTCGCTAAAACATCATATTGAACCCATGCTTGTTGTTCACTCAAGGCTCGTAATTGCTTATAGCGTTTTGAAAATAACGGACTAATATTCGCTTGATGGATCAGCGCAAGTTGCTGCTCAAAATAGACTCGACTCAACTCATCTCGCCAAATTAATTGATACTGATTACGCTGATAGAGTTTCTCGACTTGTTGAGGATAATGTAACGCATACTCACTTTGTCCTTTGAGATCAGGAAGTTGAACCACTGGCGTATTGGCAAAAAGTGGCAAACTAATCCAAAGCAAAACAATGGCCATCAATGAGTAACGCTTCATATTTTTAGTGCTCCCTTGGCTAACCGGTAGCATTGGTTAATTTAGGATAGGTGAGCATAGACGATACCCATCACTAAACCGTCCAACCGATGTTGGAGTAAGTATGGCAAATATTCCCCGCTTTACCCACTCTTTATCCAAATTGATCTCGATGGCTAAGCCAAACGTTTATCGGCTGCTCTTGAGCAAGTAGCGCGTTATCTTGATAGGCTATCGACAGGAAAAATCTGCAACGTACAAACGACAAACCCCATCATTTCAAATCAAGAAATGATGGGGTTTGGGCATAAAATTTTAATGAGCAGTCATAGAAAATATCACGTAGATGACGCCGATGGAGAAACACACATCGATATCGCAGAGACTTCTTACACTGAAAAAGATAACCGCTTATAACTTCAAATGATGTTTACCATGTGAGACTTTCGCTTTTAAATAGTCTTCATTACCATTTTTAATGTGTGCAGCTGTATTAACGACACTGATAATTTCAATACCGTGCTCTTGTAATTCTCTTATTTTCTTAGGGTTATTCGTTACTAAACGAATCTTAGTCACCCCAAGTGCTTTTAGCATTTGCGCAGCTTCGGTAAAATCGCGCAAATCATCACCAAAGCCAAGATGATTATTGGCTTGATATGTATCCATGCCTTGGCTTTGTAAGCGATAAGCATCAATCTTATTATACAAGCCGATTCCACGACCTTCTTGACGCAAATAGAGAATGATACCGCCATATTCGCCCATCTTAGTAATGGTCTCTTCAAGTTGCTCCCCACAGTCACACCTTGAAGAATGGAAAACATCGCCAGTTAGACACTCAGAATGCATTCTAACTAATGGAATAGGTTGTGTTTTATCTGCCGCTTGAAAGATAACGGCTACGTGTTCTTTATCCGATTGTAAACCTCGGAATGAAAGAATCTCAGCATCAATATTACTTTTCAAGCCAACTTTAAAGTCGACTCTGGCTCTCACTTCCGCCATATCTTTACTCACTTGAATTCGTTCTGACTGCACGCTAGTTATGGTATGCATAAGGTTACTCTTATCTGATGATTTTTACTATGGAGACTAATACCCCATTTTTCAACGAAAAGATCACAATAAGCTCAAATTGTTATATTATAACAATTCATTAAGATCGCAACAAAAGAGTGAAGAGCTTATACCCAAACGACTTGAAGTTGTAGGTAGGCGGCAAGTGAGTGAATCCCCATGAGCATAGGCAAACGATGTGATTGGGATGAACGAACGTAGCTAACACCGCTGCAGCTTCAAGTCGGAAGGGGATAGATAGTGAGGCTTGTGGCCAACATTGCAGCATAAAGAATATGCGAACCTATCCAGACTAGACTGGCGTCAATCAAGCAGAAAAAGTGTGGCACTTAAGAAGTCGTAAGAAAAGATGGTCAAAAAAAAGAATAGCTAAATGATAAAATAGATAGACGATGCTCTGTTCAATCAAAAATGATGATATCATCGAGATCCATTCATTAGTCGATGTTACCATTTTTGAATTAATGACTTTGCGAGCGCTTCCAAACCGCTAATTCAACCCAAATTTGCTCTAGCTCTTTTAATTCTTCTTCAGTTAACAACGATAAGGTCGTGGTTTGCTGGGGCAAAGCATAAGACTGAAACGCGCTAATTTGCGCATAAAAATCTTTTTTTAATTGCGAGATTATGGCGTAGTCCACGGCAAATATCCTATGGTGATTTGATTATAATTTACTCTAAAAATAATATCACTTCCTGTTAATATCTAGCAAGAATATTTTAGAATTGCAATAATAATCACACTATTTATTTATATTAGCCAATAAAGCGTTTTGAATCTAAGACGATCACCAATACGTTGACTATATAATAAAAGGGATCATTGAGAGTGAGTGAAGAGTAAAATCATGACAGGAAATGATCGCTCAATTATATCGATCGTTCTTAATGATCCTATTATGATCTTAATATCTGCACTTCTTTTAACCATAAAAAAGACCGAGTATTTAATCTCGGTCTTTTATTCGTAATATTCACCACTGCTTATTTATTAAAGCGGTGTGAATATGACAACTTATTCAGTAGGATCCGTATTTACATCCGTTGAATCAGTGTCGATCACCGTTGACGTTGACTCCACCGATGACTGATCTTCAGAAGAAACATCATCATCTTGTGGCAAATCTGCCTCATCAAGCTCTTCAATACGTTGCAGGCCAACCACTTTCTCACCTTCTGAAGTACGGATAAGCGTGACACCTTGGGTATTACGCCCTACCTGACTCACTTCAGAAACACGAGTGCGAACCAAAGTTGCTGCATTGGTAATCATCATGAATTCATCGCCTTCATCGGCTTGCACCGCTCCGACAACTTTACCATTACGTTCTGAAACTTTGATTGACACAACGCCCTGTGTCGCACGGCTCTTCGCTGGGTATTCAGAAAGCTGAGTTCGTTTACCGTAACCATTTTCAGTCACGGTTAAGATGTCACCATCGGTTTTTGGCACAATTAAAGATACGACTTGATCGCCTTCAACCAGCTTCATACCACGAACACCAGATGCAGTACGTCCCATTGGGCGAACCCCACCTTTCACATTACCTTCATCATCAACAATCGGTTTTTCGTTAAAACGAACCACCTTGCCTGATTTTGAGAACAACATGATATCGCTTTCACCGTCGGTAATTTCAACCCCGATCAACGAATCATCATCACGTAAGTTAACAGCGATCAAACCATTAGCACGAACATTAGAGAATTGATCAAGTGAGGTCTTCTTAACCGTACCATCACCGGTTGCCATAAAGATAAATTTATCTTCACTGAATTCCGTTACCGGTAAAATAGCGGTGATACGCTCGTTTTCTTCAAGTGGCAATAAGTTAACAATCGGCTTACCACGTGCGGTGCGGCTAGCCAGTGGTAATTGATACACTTTCAGACGGTAGGTCTTACCGCGAGTTGAGAAACATAAGATATTATCGTGCGTATTGGCTACCAATAAACGCTCAATATAATCTTCATCTTTCATTCGTGTCGCACTCTTACCTTTACCACCACGACGCTGCGCTTCGTAATCGGTCAATACCTGATACTTAACATAGCCTTCATGTGACAAAGTAACGACAACATCTTCACGAGCAATCAGCTCTTCCATATCGATATCGTGGCTAGCGGCAGTAATTTCGGTACGACGTGCATCACCAAAATTATCACGAGCCATTTCTAACTCTTCACGGATCACTTCCATCAAGCGTTCTGTATTCGACAAAATATGGATTAGCTCGGCAATTTCATCCAATAACGCTTTGTACTCATCAAGAATTTTGCCGTGCTCTAGACCCGTTAAACGGTGTAGACGCAAGTCAAGAATCGCCTGAGCTTGTTGCTCAGTTAAGAAATATTGACCATCACGAATGCCGTATTGCGGCTCTAACCACTCCGGACGCGCGGCATCAGTACCAGCACGCTCAAGCATAGCGGCAACATGGCCTAAATCCCAACCACGAGAAACAAGACCCATTTTTGCTTCAGCCGGTGTCGGGGCTTTACGAATAAGATCAATAATCTCATCGATATTGGCCAACGCGAGTGATAAACCTTCAAGAATATGAGCTCTTTCACGCGCTTTACGTAGTTCAAAAATGGTGCGGCGAGTAACCACTTCACGGCGGTGGTTAACAAAACACTTCAACATCTCTTTTAAGTTGAACAGTTTTGGTTGACCATTATCAAGTGCCACCATGTTAATGCCGAACGTCGTTTGCAATTGAGTATTGGCATAAAGATTATTTAATACCACTTCCGCCACGGCATCGCGACGACACTCAATTACAATACGCATACCGTCTTTATCAGACTCATCACGTAATGCGCTAATCCCTTCGACTTTTTTCTCTTTTACTAAATCGGCAATTTTCTCAATCAAGCGGGCTTTATTCACTTGATAAGGAATTTCACTAACGATGATCGTCTCTTTGCCATTTTTCTCGGTTTCAATTTCCGCTTTTGAACGCATGTAGACTTTGCCGCGCCCCGTTTTATAGGCGTCAACAATGCCCTTACGACCACTGATCAGAGCAGCAGTTGGGAAATCTGGACCTGGGATATACTCCATCAGCTCATCAATGGTAATATCTTCATTACTAATGTAAGCCAAACAGCCATTGATCACTTCAGTCAAGTTATGAGGCGGGATATTGGTTGCCATACCGACCGCAATACCAGACGAGCCATTCACCAATAAGTTAGGAATTTTTGTCGGCATGACAGCAGGAATTTGCTCTGTACCATCATAGTTAGGTACAAAATCAACCGTTTCTTTATCTAAATCGGCCAAAAGCTCGTGAGCAATTTTCGACATCCGAACTTCGGTATATCGCATCGCTGCCGCTGAGTCACCGTCAATCGAACCAAAGTTACCTTGGCCATCGACCAACATATAACGCAGAGAAAAAGGTTGCGCCATACGTACAATTGTATCGTAAACCGCACTATCACCATGTGGGTGATATTTACCAATGACGTCCCCTACTACACGAGCCGATTTTTTGTAGGGTTTATTCCAATCGTTACCCAAGACACTCATCGCGAACAACACGCGACGATGCACTGGTTTTAGACCATCACGCACATCTGGAAGAGCACGACCAACGATGACTGACATCGCATAGTCTAAGTATGAACTTCGTAGCTCATCTTCAATGTTTACGGGTGTGATCTCTTTAGCTAGATCGCTCATAGAGCCATTATCCCTCTATAGTTTGATCGGATTATTCAAACCACACTCAGTTTTGCTCGACAACGAGCCTTGGTTTAACTGTTTTGTTGGCCGAATAATATTGATACTTATAAGGTTGAAAAATATAACACAAGTTGACCCACTTCGGCATCACTTTCCCTGCCCTTTTATCAGGTTGTGACCGTGGTTAAGTATCAACTGCCGAGAAATCACACATTCGTCTTATATCTAACTGATAAGTGGTTACTTTTCCATCAACTCTCTTTGGGTTAAAGATAACGGCTGGTGTGTATTGCTCAGCGGGTTATAATGAGCGCTTATTCGTGTGGGAAACATAGGCAATCAGAAGTATGACCAAAGCACAAAATGTCGATCCAAATGAAATTCAAAAATTTGCCGATATGGCATCACGTTGGTGGGATTTAAACGGCGAATTTAAACCATTGCATCAAATTAATCCGTTACGTCTTAATTACGTGCTGGATAATGCTAATGGTTTATTTGATAAAACCGTACTGGATGTTGGCTGTGGCGGGGGGATCTTAGCCGAAAGTATGGCTCGAGAAGGCGCAATCGTGACTGGCCTTGATATGGGCAAAGAACCATTGGAAGTGGCTCGCTTACACGCGCTTGAAACAGGCACAACGCTGACTTATCTACAAAGTACCGTCGAAGATCACGCCCAGCAATATCCGCATCATTATGATGTGGTCACCTGTATGGAAATGCTCGAACACGTACCCGACCCTCTCTCCGTGGTCAAAGCCTGTGCTCGTTTGGTGAAACCCGGCGGCCATGTGTTTTTTTCTACCTTAAACCGCAATATTAAATCTTATCTATTTGCGATTGTCGGTGCTGAGCAACTGCTCAAGATTGTGCCGAAAGGAACCCATGACCACAGCAAGTTTATTCGCCCTTCTGAGCTGTTACGTATGATTGATCAAACTGCGTTACAAGAACAAGGCATCACTGGTTTGCATTACAATCCCCTTACTGATCGTTACCGTTTGGGAAAAAATGTGGATGTGAATTACATCATTCATACCCGAGTGCTCTAAAATAACCGCTCTCTTTGCTCATCGATAGCAAAGAGCATTGGCAACCATAAGTAGAACGAACAACGGGTCTTGTGCATCATGACCAGCACATTTATCGTGTCAATTGGTGCTTGACAAGACCTTAGTAAACCTTTGACTCGGGTCTCAATCTTTACTGAAAAAATTACTGAAAGATCAAGTCATTTTTTTTTAAGCTTGGTTAGTAAAAAAGCAATCTGCAAAGGCAGATTTTTTACCATTAAATCTACCCTTTGATTGTCGGTAAGTAGCTACTAACTGAATTTTTTTATTTCTCAGGTTATCCACAATATGTGCAAGTTCTGTAACTTGCATTCATGACCAGATAGCACTATCTTGTAACCCGAACACTGATACACCCCTATATATAGTGTTTCTCACCACTGGCTGTAGGGCGATTTTTATCACAAAGCCAACGTTTGATTTACAATAATTACACCAAAACATGGCTTTTATCAGTTTTGTTAGGGAAATAAAGCAGAATGAACCAACAACTTACTGTCACCAAGCGTGATGGCCGCAAAGAAAATATCGATTTAGATAAAATTCATCGCGTAATCGAATGGGCCGCTGAAGGTCTGGATAACGTCTCCGTTTCACAAGTAGAACTGCGCGCTCACATCCAGTTTTATGACGGGATCACCACCTCTGATATCCATGAAACGATCATCAAGTCTTCCGCTGATTTGATTTCTGAAGAGACACCAGATTACCAATATCTTGCAGCAAGGCTCGCGGTATTCCATCTACGCAAAAAAGCCTATGGTCAATATGAGCCACCCGCACTCTATGATCACGTTTCTGCAATGGTCGCAAAAGGTAAGTATGATAGTCACTTACTTGAAGATTATAGCGCCGAAGAATTTGCGCTGATGGATACGTTTATTGATCATCGACGCGATTTAGATTTTTCTTACGCCGCCGTCAAACAGCTGGAAGGCAAATACTTCGTACAGAACCGAGTCACTGGACAAATTTACGAAAGTGCACAATTTTTGTATCTGTTAGTGGCCGCTTGTTTATTCGCCAAGTATCCCAAAGCAACACGTCTTGATTTTGTTAAACGTTTTTACGATGCGACGTCGACCTTTAAAATATCACTCCCAACACCGATTATGTCGGGTGTGCGCACCCCTACGCGTCAGTTCAGCTCATGCGTGTTGATTGAATGTGGTGATAGCTTAGACTCGATTAATGCAACGGCAAGCTCGATTGTCCGTTACGTCTCACAACGTGCAGGGATCGGCATTAATGCTGGACGCATTCGCGCATTAGGCTCTGAAATTCGTGGCGGTGAAGCATTCCATACGGGTTGTATTCCATTTTACAAGTATTTCCAAACGGCGGTGAAATGCTGCTCACAAGGTGGCGTTCGTGGCGGTGCAGCAACGGTATTCTATCCTTTGTGGCACGGTGAAGCAGAATCCTTATTAGTTCTGAAAAATAACCGTGGTGTCGAGGAAAACCGTGTTCGTCATATGGACTATGGCGTTCAGCTCAATAAACTGATGTACAGACGCTTAGTAGAAGGCGGCAATATTACCCTCTTTTCACCGTCTGATGTCCCTGGCTTATATGACGCATTCTTCCAAGATCAAGATGAATTTGAACGTCTGTACGTTAACTATGAAAATGACCCTAGTATCAAAAAACGTACCGTCAAAGCGTTAGAGATCTTCTCGCTGTTAATGCAAGAGCGTGCCTCAACAGGTCGGATCTACATTCAAAACGTGGACCACTGTAATACTCACAGTCCATTTGATGCTAGCGTCGCACCAGTACGTCAATCGAATCTGTGTTTAGAGATTGCTCTACCTACCAAACCACTGACGAATGTCGAAGACGATAGCGGTGAGATTGCACTCTGTACTCTGTCTGCCTTTAACTTAGGTGCAATAGAAAAACTCGATGATTTCGAAGAGTTAGCTGAATTGGTGGTGCGTGCATTAGATGCTCTACTCGATTATCAGGATTACCCTCTTCCAGCGGCTCGTAAGTCAACCATGAACCGCCGTACGTTAGGCGTAGGTGTTATTAACTACGCTTACTACTTGGCAAAACACGGTGTGAAATATTCCGATGGTAGCGCGAACGGATTAACGCATCGTACCTTTGAAGCGATGCAATATTATCTGCTCAAAGCCTCGGTGTTATTAGCGAAGGAGCAAGGCCGTTGCCCTGCATTTAACGAGACTAACTACGCCAAAGGTCTGCTACCGATCGACACGTACAAAAAAGATCTTGATGCATTATGTGATGAACCATTGCATTACGATTGGGATAGCTTACGTACTGAGATCATGGAGTTTGGTTTACGTAACTCAACGTTGACCGCTTTAATGCCGTCTGAAACGTCATCGCAAATTTCTAACGCGACCAATGGTATTGAACCACCACGTGGCTATGTATCGGTCAAAGCGTCTAAAGATGGCATTCTTAAGCAAGTCGTTCCTGAGTTCATCAAGCTTAAAGAGAATTACGAGTTGTTATGGAATATTGGCTCTAATGATGGTTACCTGCATTTAGTCGGTATTATGCAGAAGTTCGTTGATCAAGCGATTTCAGCGAACACCAATTATGATCCAAGCCAGTACGATTCTGGTAAAGTTCCGATGAAAAAATTGCTCCAAGATCTGCTCACTGCGTATAAGTATGGCGTAAAAACGCTTTACTATCATAACACGCGTGATGGCGCTAAAGATGATCAAAAAGATGCTGTGCAAGCACAAGATGATGACTGCGCTGGCGGCGGATGTAAGATCTAAGCAACTTTTTTGAATATTATTCACTGATAATTTGTATGCCCCTTGCAGAGTAAGGGGCTAAACGGATGAAACCACTATGGCTTACAGCACTTTTACTCAGAAAAAAAATGACCAACTGAAAGAACCTATGTTTCTTGGTCAACCAGTCAACGTTGCTCGTTATGACCAGCAAAAATATGAAATTTTCGAAAAACTGATCGAAAAACAATTAAGCTTTTTCTGGCGACCAGAAGAAGTCGATGTATCGAGCGACCGAATCGACTATGGTAAATTACCTGATCATGAAAAGCATATTTTTATCTCTAATTTAAAATATCAAACTCTGCTCGATTCTATTCAAGGACGCAGCCCGAACGTTGCGCTACTTCCTTTAGTCTCATTACCTGAGCTTGAAACGTGGATTGAAACGTGGTCATTCTCTGAAACGATTCACTCTCGCTCTTACACACATATTATTCGTAATATCATCAATGATCCTGCGGTTGTATTTGATGATATTGTTGAAAATGAGCATATCCTTAAGCGTGCAAAAGACATCGCCCATTACTACGATGACTTAATCCAAGCGACGAATGATTATCATCGTTTTGGTGAAGGGAAACACCAGCTTAATGATGAAACGATTAATGTTAGTTTGACTGAGTTAAAGAAGAAGCTTTATCTCTGCTTGATGTCGGTTAATGCGCTAGAGGCGATTCGTTTTTACGTTAGTTTTGCCTGTTCGTTTGCGTTTGCCGAACGTGAACTGATGGAAGGGAATGCGAAAATCATTAAATTGATTGCTCGTGATGAGGCATTACATCTGACCGGTACACAGCATATGATTAATCTGCTTCGTAACGGATTGGATGATTTCACCTTCTTGCAAATCGCTGAAGAATGTAAGCAGCAATGTTTTGATTTGTTCAAAGAAGCAGCTGAACAAGAAAAAGAGTGGGCAGCGTATTTATTTAAAGATGGATCGATGATTGGTCTAAACCGCGACATCTTATGCCAATACGTTGAATACATTACGAATATCCGCATGCAAGCCGTCGGCCTAGAGCCAGCTTATCCAAAAGCAACCAGTAATCCGATCCCTTGGATTAATGCGTGGTTATCTTCTGATAATGTTCAAGTTGCCCCACAAGAAGCGGAGATAAGTTCGTACTTAGTCGGTCAAATTGATAATGAAGTCAATGCTGATGACTTTGAGGATTTCCAACTGTAATGGCCAGTATCAAAATCAACAATACCGTAACCATTGAGTCTAATTCCTCTAATACGCTGCTAGAAAGCATGGAACAAGCGAGGTTAGAGCCAGAATATAATTGCCGAGACGGGCACTGTGGCGCGTGCCGCTGCACCCTTGTTTCCGGTGAAGTGGAATATGTTGGTTTTGCGATGGCTTATACGCAAGGTAATGAAATTCTACCCTGTATCTGCAAAGCAAAAAGCGCACTTGAGCTGGTTGGGGTGAATTATCGCCCAAAAGCCAAGCGCGCTTAACTTCTCGTGTTTATCTAAAGCCAGCACTATGCGCTGGCTTTAATACCAAATAACAGTCTATCGACCGTACTTCCTGATACCGATTTTTGCGCAATCTCCCTTCCCCCATCATCAAATAGAGACAATTGATAACCGTATTGATTTGGTGAGCAATCCTCTCTATTCGGTTCTTCTATTGGGGTATGCAGCCAAAGTGAAACCACATCTTGATGTTGATGAATTAACGCCTCACCTAAGATAACTTTTTGACTTGCGACTTTATACCAAACGAGAATTTTAGATTGATGGAACATACCAGCCTCCTGCCGAAATGAATCGAGCGAGTTGTTAGTCTACAGATAAATTCACTCGCTGGATCGATCATTTTTTCAGCTAAAAGGGCAAGCTTCAGCAAATCAAACGGTTACTATTTAGACTAATTAGGCATACTGCGGCTTATCTAAAACGTCTCTGGTAATAAGTTGGTAAATCACCATCTTATCAGGTCAAGATGGTTGTTTATTGAGCATGCTAGCTGGTAAATGCATCTCTTTAAGGCTCGTTACACTGCTATAGTGAGCGAATATCGGCTTCGCTGACAAATAACGACGTAGCATATCCCCCGCAATGGTTGCGATCAGCTGCTTTTGATCGTCTGCAGAATAAGTACGATTAAATTTTAACTGTTGTGCCCATTCGCCATGAGGGGTCGATAATGCCAAACAAAAGGCATCGTCTTGCAGTGGACCACTTACTAACGCAAGATCTGTGGCACACTTCTCTTTTGTCGCTCCTGCCAACGCAAATACCGCAGCAAGAGGCTCTTGTTCACTCAGTCCGGCTTCAGCACCATGACTTAATATCCAACTATGACCACTTAAGCGAGCAATTTGCTCATCACTGAGTAACCAATAGGAAAGCCATCCCTTCGTCGCCTGCTCAGCTATCGATAACGACAGTCCTTTATCTCGCAATAAATGCCCAAGATGAGTCAGCATAGGTTCATCGACACTCACCACATAAGCTTCAATATGCGAATGAATCAGCTGTAATACCCTGACTCGTGTCGCTAAATCATTAGCCGGGCCAAAAAGTTTAATTTCGATAAAAGGCAAATACGAGCGATAGCCAAGTTGATAACCTTGTGGAAGCTGTAACTTATCAAGCTTATCGGAAAGCCCGGATTCCGAGCTACCAAACGTATACAACTTGCTGCATTCAAAACCGACTTGTTGCGGAAACTGCTGTTGTAGGTCTGGCAAAATCTGTTGCTGAACCATCAACTTAAACTCGCTTGGCACCCCTGGCGTAAAATAAAACCAGCAATCATTGATAGACAATTTAAATCCACATGCGGTACCAATAGGGTTATCAATCAGGGTCGCTTTCTCTGGTAACATCGCCTGTTTAAGATTACTGTCTGGCATGGTTTTTTGGCGCTGAGCAAAAAAACGTTGTAATACTTCAACCCATTCAGGAAAGACGACTAAACGTTGATCAGCGGCTTGAGCCGCCGCCGCTGTACTGAGATCATCGCTGGTCGGGCCTAATCCACCATTCACAATGACGACCTGATTATTGAAGCTGAGCATTAACAACTCTTCGACCAAGGCAGATTGACTATCACCTACCGTAGAACGTTTGGTGAGACTAAAGCCATTTTCAAAAAATAGCTGTGATAACCAAGCCGCATTGGTATCGACGATGTCACCATGCAATACCTCTTCTCCAGTACTTAACATTGCTATCTTGAGCATAGTTTGACCTTATTTGAGTACTCGTTTCTCATTATAGCCATCAGTATAACCAACCGATGGCATTAGATATACTTGGTTGAATGCTTAAATCCGAACCAACGCTATACTTGAACACTGAAAATGACCGCAAGCGGTAAGTCGTTCAATGAATAAGCCTATTGATCATTTTCATCATGAGCATTTTCATGGATAATTAACCCTTTATACTACTGAGCATGTTGAGCGAGCTAAAAACTCAACCGTTTGACCCCATCAACAACGATTTATTTAATGATTGGAGCGTTTTGTGCCTAAAAAATATAGTCTTGCATTGCTATTATCTTGCACTTCTTATGCCAATGCGGCGTACTATCAAATGCCCCAACATATAGAGTTATCTTATAATGTCGACTGTCTACAAGTCGTTTGTCATCAGCCAGAAGCCGTAGTTCCTTCGCAACTCACTTTTGTTACACCATTAAAGCAACAACCAACACTAAAGATCGAAGATTCATCACTACCGCGTTATTTAACCATTTCAGATACTCGGGACTGGGCTTATTTAAGAGGTCAAACATACACCATATTAGGACTCAGTGTTGCGACGGTAGGATTGATGACTCTGCTCCCTGAATCGATCACAAAATGGGATGAAGAGGACCGCAATCTAAGTGGCTTAGGCCGAAAATGGAAAGATAATGTCACTTCTGGACCAACGTGGGATCGCGATGAGCATTTTCTGAACTATATTATGCATCCATATTTTGGCGGGGTGTACTACACCGCGGCAAGACATGCTGGCTTTAATGAATTTGAGTCTTTTCTTTATTCGGCCACGATGTCGAGTTTCTTCTGGGAGTATGGTGTAGAAGCGTTTGCTGAAGTCCCCTCTTGGCAAGACCTCTTTATTACCCCTTTCTTTGGCGCGGTAGTCGGAGAACTGATGTTTGAGAAAGAGCAAGACATTGTCGCCAATGGTGGTGAAGTATTTGGTTCTCAACGTCTAGGCAGCGTCAGCCTCTTTCTGTTGAATCCTGTTGGACACATTCATAGTTGGGTCAGTGATGCTTGGGGTGGTAGTGCTGAAGTGACATTCCAAAGTACACCTTGGTTTGGTGATAGCAATGCGGCTAAATTTGCCCTCAATTCCGGTGCAAAATACGATAGTCAGTTCTATGGTATTGATTTTAAAATTTCTTTTTAACGGATTCTCAAGATGGCCTTTTCGCTAAAGGTCACCTTATTCAATGACTTTTGTGCGAAAAATAGAATTATCAGACCTTGATCGGTATCCTTTTCGCAAACATTGACCTACCTCAATTTTTATTCATCATAACCGCCTACACTGATAATAAGCGTTCAGGCTATGCTAGGAGGTCATTATGAATAGTACTTTTATTGTAAACTTTGTTGGCACAGCCACTGCCGCAACGATCAAGCAATTGGCGGCGATCACTCATGAAAATGAGGGCAAATGGCTAATCAGCAAAGTCAACTTCATCGACAATCAAGTGGCCGCGGTGATTAAAATTGAAGTACCGCAAAACAACGCGGACATAGTGAAATCCGCCTTTCAATCTCACTCCGAATTGCTGGTACAAATTATTGATTGTGAAGCACAAACAAACCAAGAAGAGCAGATTTATCACGTCCGCTTAGATGCCAATGATCGGTTTGGGATTGTTAATGAAATCACCCATTTACTTGATGGGCAAGGGATCAATATTCTTGATATGGATTGTCAACGAGTGTTTTTAGCAACCGGTGGTGGCGTAAGCTCGAGCCTATTTAGTTCAACGATGGCCATTCGTTTACCAGCAGAAATCCGGATTGAAGATGTCATTAAAGAGCTGGAAGCACTCAGTGAAGATACCCGAGTGATGTTGGAATCTTAAATAAAATGGGTCCAATAAAATAACAAAGGGAGGCAAACGCCTCCCTAATTGCTATGCAGTGATAAGCAAACAAAAGTTAAACCGACCACTGAGACAAAGAACGTTTAAAATCTTGATAACCAAATTCATTTAATTTAATGATTTGTCCATCACGGCGCTCGCAATACACCGATGGCATTTTTAGGCCATTAAACCAGTTTAGCTTCACCATGGTATAACCGGCGCTGTCCATGATATGCAGCTTTTGCCCGATCTGTAATGGCTCAGCAAACTTGGCAACACAGAACTGATCACCAGCAAGACAAGAGCAAGAACCAATCACATACTCATGTTCACCCTGTTCATTGGCTTCAAGTACCGATGCTGGTTCACGATAAATCAAAGTATCAAGACGATGCGCTTCTGTCGCCGAATCAACAATCGCGGTTTGCATTTCGTTATCTACAATATCAACAACGGTCACGACTAAATCTGTGGTTTGAGTGATGATCGCTTCACCCGGTTCAAGATACAACTGAACCTTGTGCTTATCAGCAAAAGCTTTCAGCGCATCGGCGAGTTTATCTACATCGTAGCCCGGCCAAGTAAAGAAGACACCGCCACCTAAGCTTACCCAGTCAAGTTTATCGAGATAAGCACCAAACTTTTCAGAAATCGCATCAAGCAGCGCAATAAATGCGTCCACATCCTTGTTCTCACAGTTCATGTGGAACATCACACCGTTGATAGAGTCGAAAACGCTGGTATCTAACTTATCAAACTGTACTCCGAGACGAGAAAATTTACGAGCAGGGTTAGCTAAATCTTGCCCCGCATAACTCACTCCCGGATTTAAACGTAAACCTAGTGATGCCTTACCTTCCACCAAGTGGCGATAAGCCGCCAACTGAGATTGAGAGTTAAAGATCATTTTGTCGCAAATATCAGCAACCTCTTTAACATCCTGCTCACTGTAACCAACACTGTAAGCGTGAGTTTCACCGCCAAACTTCTCATAACCTAGCTTGACTTCAAACGGGCCCGAGCTGGTCGTGCCATCAAGGTAAGGCTTAATGATGTCAAACACGCCCCAAGTCGAGAAACATTTCAATGCTAGCACTAATTTAACCCCTGAACGTTCTTTTAAACGCTTAGCGATTTCCAAATTAGCGATCAACTTCGCTTCATCGATCATGAAGTAAGGGGTGTTTAGTTCACTCTTTTGCATCTGATTTTATTCCTATTCATATCCAGTGACTTTCGTTACTGGAAATATCCTAAAAAGGAAAAAACAGCCGCTACTCAGTAGCTGCTGTTTTAAACACGCGGTATTTATTTCACATCTCTAGAATCAATATCCAAGCAATCAGTTCTAGGATGCCCTCAGCGATCATTACTTGAGAATTTTAATATCAGGCTGTCCTGGCTCAAGTTCAATCACATCCCAGTCCAAACCAATCGATGGCATGGTTTCTAAGAACGGATCGGGATTCAACTGCTCCATATTGAATACTCCAGCTTCAGCCCACTCACCACGGAAAAACTGTAGCGCAGCAGTAATCGCAGGTACACCCGTCGTGTAAGCAATTGCTTGGTGATCAACATCCTTATAAGCCACTTGGTGATCAGCGTTATTATAGATAAAGACACTGCGTTCTTTGCCGTCTTTTCTACCTTGAACCCAAGTACCAATACAGGTCAATCCGGTATAACCAGGAGCGAGTGACGTTGGATCGGGTAACATGGCTTTTAACACTTGCAATGGTTTCACTACCGTTCCGTCATGCAGAGTTAATGGCTCTGGATTCAGTAAACCAATATCTTTCATCACATTAAAGTAATTCAGGTAGCGATCGCCAAAGCCCATCCAGAATTCAATCCGTTTAGCTGGAATAAATTCCTGTAGCGAACGAATCTCGTCATGAGACATTGAATAGACTTTAAAGTTACCGCAATTAGGGAAATCAAACTCCAGCATACGGGTATGGCAAGGAACGCTTTTCCACTGTCCCTCTTCCCAATAGAAAGAGTCACCCTGAATTTCCAGTAAGTTAGTTTCTGGATCAAAGTTGGTGGCGAATTTTTTACCATGATCGCCCGCGTTAATATCTAACACGTCGATGGTATCAATTTCATCAAATAAATGTTTGACCGCATAAGCGGCAAATACACTCACCACACCTGGATCGAAACCCGCACTCAAAATACCGGTAATACCTGCTTGTTTAAACTTATCACGAAATGCCCATTGCGGATCGTAAGCTTCTGGTACTTGCTGCCCTTCTGTGCATAAGTCAACAGCCACTGACGTATCTAGATAAGAGACTTTTGCTTGGTAGCAAGCTTCCATAATTGTGACGTTAACCCAAGGAGGACCAGCATTGATCACTAGATCAGGCTTCACCTCATTAATCAACGCAACAAGTGCAGCAACATCATCGGCATCCACTGCGCGAGCTTCTAGCTTCTTAGTCGAATCTTTAAGGTTATTTTTACCTTTAATGGATTCAATGATCTTCTCACACTTCCCGATAGAACGAGAAGCAATGGTAATATCACCCAGTACGTCATTGTTTTGCGCTGCTTTGTGAGCAACTACCCAACCAACACCGCCCGCACCAATCTGTAGAATTGACATAGTATCCGTTACCTTTATTTCGCTAGCTCAACCGCTAGAGTTTCAATTTTAGCCAGTAAAGATTCAAAATCTGAAATCTTTAAGCATGGGTTCAAGATTGTGAATTTCAAAGCTGTTTTGCCATCCACTATGGTTTCGCCAAGTACAGCGACACCGCGTACCAAGGCCTGCAGACGAACGGTTTTGTTCAGCTCATCTAAATCAGACGCTTGTGTGTTTACCGCGCGGAACAACACGGTAGATAAACAAGGTTCAGCTAACAGTTCAAAAGCGTCATGCTGGCGAACTAGCTGCGCCACTTGTTGAGTTTGCTCAAGCAAGTGATCATACATGGCACCCATTTGTTGTGGTCCCACGTTTTGCATAGTCATAAACACTTTTAACGCATCAAAGCGTTTGGTCGTCGCAATCGATTTATCGACCAAGTTTGGTAACGTATCGTGTTCACGGTTTAAATAATCCGCATGATGAAGCAGGTATTTAAAGTTATGTTTGTCTTTCAGTAGTAACGCACCGCAACTGATGGTTTGGAAAAACAACTTATGGAAATCGACACTAATAGAGTGAGCGCGTTCGATACCATTTAAACGCTGTTTATGGCTGCTCAAAATCAGCGCGCCGCCATAAGCACTATCGACGTGCATCCATAGATCATGTTGCTGAGCGGCATCGGCAATCGCCACTAAGTCATCAATGGCACCGTGATCGGTTGTTCCTGCCGTACCCACAATCGCAAAAGGTATTAACCCCTCCGCTTTCGCTTGGTGAATCACAGCGTCTAGCTGAGTGACATCCATCGTGCCATTTGGCAGTGCGTCCACAGCAAGAATGGCTTTTTCACCTAAGCCCATCCAAGAGGCGGATTTTTGTACCGTAAAGTGTGATTTTTTCGAGCAAACAATCCGCAGCTTATCGGCATAGTCAGGCAAACCAAGTTTTTGAATCGAATGACCACTTAATTTATCGGCAATCCAATCACGGGCTAACATTAAACCCATTTGATTACTTTGCGTGCCACCACTGGTGAAAATACCGTCCGCTTGAGCGCCTAACTGGTATTTTTCGCACATCCAATCGACCACTTTCTGCTCAACAAACGTTGCCGCAGAAGATTGATCCCAAGAATCCATGGATTGATTGAGTGACGCGATGATCGCCTCAGCCACTACCGATGGCATCAATGGTGGAGTGTGCAAGTGAGCAATACAATCTGGATGCTGAACAATGATTGAATTTTTAGCAATCAGTTCAGCAGTATCTGAAATCACATCGTGCAAAGACGCATTTTTATTATCCAGATCAACGGCGTTAATCGCATTTTCGAGGATCTTTGGCTCTAACCCCGAATAAGGCGCATTAACTTGCTCAAATACTGCTTTCATTGCAGCCGTAGTGTGATTCATTACTTGAGCGAACGCTTGGCTGCCTAAATGCCCAGTATGGATAAAATGCTTTTTCCACTGGTCATTCGCGGCTTCAGGTTCTTTCGAGCCTCCGCCAGCCGCAAGAATGGCTTCTTCTAACACACGTAATGCAAAATCAATTTGCTCGAAAGAGATGATCAATGGTGGTAAGAAGCGGATCACCGAACCATCACGTCCGCCTTTCTCAACAATTAGTCCGCGCTCTAATGCGGCGCGTTGAATCGCCAGCGTTAATTGCGGTGCCGATTTAGGCTCACCAAATTGATTAAGCTCACCACTTGGATCTTGAATTTCTAAGCCAAGCATCAGACCTTTACCACGAACCTCGGCAATACAATTCACACGGCGTTGAATGTTTTCTAAGCCCATGCGTAAGTATTGTCCCGCAATATTGGCGTGCTCAACCAAATTATCGCGAACAATAATTTCTAGTGCTTTAGCCCCAGAGATCATCGCTAATTGGTTACCGCGGAAAGTACCCGTATGTTCACCTGGACGCCATGTATCGTGCTGTTTATTGATCACCAAAATCGACATAGGTAAACCACCGCCAATCGCTTTTGATAAGCAAAGTACATCAGGGATGATTCCTGACTCTTCAAACGCAAAGTGATAACCGGATTTACCAACCCCACACTGAATCTCATCGAAAATCAGTAAAATGCCATGTTCATCACAGATACGGCGCAATTCACGTAACCAAAATGCTGGCGCAGGGATAACGCCACCTTCACCTTGCACGGGCTCGACAATAATGGCTGCGGGTTTCATGATACCGGCTTCGTCATCATGCAATAAGCGCTCTATATAACGAATGCTGGCTTTGGCTCCCTCATCACCGCCGAGTCCAAACGGACAACGCAGGCTGTATGGGAAGGGCATAAAATGCACATCTGACATTAAACCGGTACGACGTGCCTTGGTATTTAGGTTGCCCATCATACCCATCGTCCCATTGGTCATGCCGTGGTAAGCGCCACGAAACGCAAACATGGTATTACGACCAGTCGTTTGCTTGGCTAATTTAATCGCGGCTTCGACGGCATCCGCACCAGAAGGACCACAAAACTGAATGACACACTGTTCAGCAAGTTCTGTCGGTAAAAATCCTTTCACTGTTTTAATAAAATGGGTTTTTGCCGTAGTCGCTATATCCAAGGTTTGATAAGGCAAGCCAGAATCGAGCTGGTCTTTCAACGCTTGATTGATTTCAGGATGGTTATAGCCTAACGCAAGCGTTCCTGCGCCAGCTAAACAATCGAGGAAAAGCTGCCCACGGGTATCTTCCACTAAACAGCCAAAAGCCTGTTTAATCGCAATCGGTAAACGACGTGGGTAAGAACGTACCGCGGATTCGTGTTCAGCTTGATCAAGCAAAACTTGATCAGGCGTTAGATCATAAAGACCATCTAGTATTGGTACTTGGTTGGAAAAACAGGTTGCGATAGTGTTATCGACTTCAAAGGCTGTACTCATCTTCGTCACCTTGAAATGGTTAAAATTCTGTCCATTGTTCGTCGTCGTGCGAGGAAAAATGACAAATAGCAAAATTTCCGATGCTGTCGTAAGACACCTTCGGAATACGGGCCATTAGCGTAAATGGCAAATCACTAAAACAGAGAATCAAGGTTCGGTTATGCTGCTGTCTTGATAAACAGGGCATAGAGGAAGCACAAAGCTGATTATTAATGTGTGTAAGTTAAGTGAGTTCAATGTTGGGTTTCCCATTCACATGCTGTTTCCACAGCAAGAGTATCCCGTCTATCAGCAAAAGGTTTGCTGATACCTACCCTACGTGGTGCCGCAATCAGCCTGAATGTTCACCACGCGTATCCCCCAGAAAACGCAGTCCGAGATTGAGGCGGACGTTAACATAAAATTGACCGTGTTCGCAATGATTTTTATTCTATCATTCAGCCAAATAATCCCTGCATCGTAGAGACTATTGAGCAATAAGTGGTAAAAAACCTCTAGCGCATGATCCATGCGCTAGAGGTTGATGATTAAACGTAATAAAAAAGTAACTAGCGTTGATTAACCCTAGTTTTTGTTGTCGTTCTCTTTACCCGCGGGCTCGGCTTCTTTGACGGGTAAATGACGGCTGGCCAATTCATGCGTTTCTAGATCATAACGCTCTTTAATCACGTCCTTCACGACACCATCCCACTGTGGTACGCCAACAAAATAACTAGCGCGAGCTAAAACATGAGCAGCAATCGGTGCCGTCAAGATAACAAATACCACTACAGCGAGAGCTCGTACCACAAAGGCCATATCTCCCCAGTTAACCACAGCAAACGCCACCACCATCAAACCAACACCCAATGCCCCAGCTTTGGTTGTTGCATGCATGCGAGTTAATAAATCTGGCATACGGTTAATACCAATGCCTGCTAGCAACATTAAAAATGAGCCGGTAAGAATGAGTATCGCAATAATTAAATCAGTCATCGTCTCTGTGTCCTCGTTTTTCTAAATAACGGGAAAAACCGACCGCTGCCATAAATGACGTTAAGGCCAACACAATCGCCACATCAATAAAATAAGGCTGTTGATAGCGAATGCTGTAGAGCACGACTAAGCCAACGGTTAAAGAGGCCATTAACTCTAAGGCCACCACCCTATCAGGTAAAGATGGACCTTTTAATAAACGTACCGTTGCCAAAACCAAGCTAATTGCTAACATGGCAAAGCAAAGGGTATAAACAATATTCAACATAGTCTGTTACCCCAGTAAATCAATCACACGAGCTTCAAGACGCTTGAACTCTTCAATCTGACGAGCTTCATTCTCAAAGTACATTAAATGGACATACAACACGCTTCTATCGGTGGCCACATCCAATGCCAAAGATCCCGGTGTGACGGTAATTAATGTCGCAAACATAGTGATCGCCCCTTCGTCTCGTAAATCGAGAGGAATCGCAATCACGGCTGGTTTCATTAAATGCGTCGGCGTTAATACATCATAAGCCACTCGCCCATTAGCCTTAATTAAATCCCAAATGAAAAACAGTCCAAAACTGATCACTTTCGGTAATTTTTTAAAATAGGCTTTAAACGTTGGGCTATCTCGTAGCAAATAAGCCAAAATCACGTAACTCATCAGCATGCCAGCAAATAAGTTAGAGATGGTATAGGTACCCGATAAGATGAGCCATACCAAGGCAAGCAGCATATTCCATCCAAAGGCTTTCATGACTGACCTCCAAGTACCGCATCAATATAAACTTGTGGATTCATCACCTGCTCAGCGGTAGCATTCATCAGCTGAATAAACCACTCTGCACATAAACCGATGGTAACACTCATTAACACCATAAGGATGATTGGAACGTACATACAGAAACGTTCACTATCACTCATCGGTGAATTCGTTTGCGCATCATCAGGTAATTTCTTCCAAAAAGCCTCTGCCCAAATTTTAATCATTGAATAAAGTGTTAGAAGGCCAACCGCTAACGCAGAACCAACGGCAATCCAATGGCTAATACCAATCCCTCCGGTTATGACCACATATTTAGCAATAAAACCAGAGAATGGCGGAAGCCCAGCTAACGATGCAGCACTGATCGCAAACAAGAACGCTAATAAAGGCGCACTACGGTATAACCCACCTAACTTATCCAGTTGGTAGCTACCGTGACGACGATACATCACGCCGCTGATCAAAAATAAATTAGTTTTCACAATCATGTGGTGTACGACGTACAAAATACCACCAGCAATAGCTAACGGTGTGAACAACGCTAAGCCTAACAGCATATAACCAATCTGACTGACACTGTGGAAAGCGAGGATACGTCGAACCTCAAATTGAGCCGCAGCCCCTAACACACCCACCACCATGGAGAAGATCCCCATCCATAACAAAATAGTTTGGTGAGTAAATGCCACATCGGAGATAAAAATCAAACTAAACACGCGATACAACGAATAGACGCCAACTTTAGTTAATAGGCCAGCAAAAATCGCAGAAATCGCTACTGGTGGTGTGTGATAAGATGCTGGTAGCCAGAAAAACAGCGGGAACGCTGCTGCTTTAATCCCGAACGCCACCAAAAAGAGCAACGAGATTAACGTAACAATTTGTGGGTTGTCGGATGCCGCTAGCTTTTGCGCTAAATCAGCCATATTTAATGTGCCAGCATAAGCGTATAACAAGCCAATTGCTGATAAAAATAACGCCGATGATAATAAGTTTAGGGTCACATACTTTAATGCCCCTTCCATTTGGGCTCGTTCACCGCCAAGGATCAATAGACCAAATGACGCAACCAGCATGATCTCAAACCAAACGTAGAGGTTAAAGATATCGCCGGTTAAGAAAGCACCGATCACCCCAGCCAGCATCAGATGCAATAATGGATAAAAACCAAACGCTTCGTGTTCTTCGCTCATGGTTGCCAATGCATAGATGGAAACACATAACGCAACAAAAGCAGAAGACGTAACTAACGTCACCGCCAGTAAATCGGCGACCATGGAGATACCAAACGGCGCTTGCCATCCCCCCAAGTGAGTAACTTGAATTCCATTTAAATACACGTTGTGGAATAAAATCAACGTAGCAATCAATAGTGTGGAGTTGGAAAGCACACTGACCCAACGTTGCAGCTTTCGATGACGCCAAATGACCATCGATAATGCCGCTGCAAACATAGGAATAAGAATAGGCATTAATAACATCATAATTGAGTATCTGTCGTCTTCATTTTGTTCATGTCATCCGCACCAATGACTTTATAGGCGCGATGTATCAGTACTACGGCAAAAGCCAGTACGCCAAAGCTGATCACAATCGCCGTTAATATCAAAGCTTGTGGGAGTGGATCAGCAATCTCAGCAAACGGTACGGTCATTCCTACCGGGATCAACGGCGGAGCACCTCTCACTAGCCCACCTCCGGTGAAGATCAGTAAATTAGCCGCATTGGATAAGATCATTAAACCAATAACAAGCTTAACAATACTGCGACGTAACATCATAAATAGAGCGGCGGCATACAATCCGCCAATCACGAAAGCAAATAAAGTGGTCATGTTACTTAATCCTCCACTTCAGCAAGGGTCAGCAATAACGTCGTTACCATACCAATAACGACCAGATAAACCCCGATATCAAATAATAATGGTGTACTCAATTTCAGTTCACCGACGCCAGGTAGATAAACCGTCCACCAGACGCTGGTCAAAAATTCACTGCCTGACAGAATCACACCGATCACACCACTAAACATGGCAATCATTAATCCAACCCCCATCAGTTGTGAACTATCGACACCAATCAGACGTCGGGTCTGGACTGGTGTGAAAGCAAACAGATGCAAGGCAAAAGCACTGGAGGCAACAAGACCAGCAATAAAGCCGCCCCCCGGTTCATTATGTCCACGCAGCAATAAGAAAATCGAAAACAGCAACAACATTGGTAATAGAAATCGTGCCGCGACTTGTAGAATTAACGCACTATCTGTTTTCATGGTTTATTTTTCTCCAACTTGATCATCGCCGTGACTCCAATGGCGGCCAAAGCAAGAACAAATAGTTCACCCAAGGTATCTAACGCACGATAATCAACCAGTATTACGTTAACAATATTGCGTCCTTTTGCTATCACATAACTATTTTCAATTAAGTAATCACTGATCCGATCGGGTTCGGCAAATTGAGTCACGGTCATCACCAGCAATGTCATCATGCCACCAAACACAATGGCGACAAAAGCATCACGCCAACGAACGTCTGAACTTGATAAGCGTTGAAAACGCGGCAATTTAAACAATACAAAGACCAACATGATCACCGTTAGCGTTTCAATCAGTATCTGGGTAATCGCCAAATCAGGGGCACTAAAGAAGACATAAATCAACGCCATACTAAAGCCTAGTGCGCCGATCGCTGCAACCGCACCCAAACGCTGCGAGGTGATACAGGCATAACTCACTACCGCAATAATGATGCCCGAGATCAGAATCTCGTAAACCTCAACGCCAGAAAAATCCAGCGTACCATACCAACCAACGCGCGTGGCAATGGTGTAGCCAACCAATACAATGGTGGTAATAAAGATGGTTAAAATGTAATTGGAAAGATAACCATTTTGCACACGGCCTGTTAACCATTTAGAAAAAATCACTAACCCTTGCATAAAGAGGTCGTAGCCTTTTTCTGGGCCATAATTAAGTAAAGGCTTAGCCAAAATAGCTTTAGGCGCTAAACGGCCCCAGCGTTTAAAGAGTAAATAGCCCCCTGCTAATGCGACGGCACTGAGCAGTAAAGGCAAATTAAATCCATGCCATAAAGATAAAGCGATAGGATCAACCTTATACCCAGAAATGGATGAAGCCGCAGCAGTAATGAGTGGTGAAACCAAGGATGGAATCAAACCAAAGATTAGCCCTAAACTTGCGAGGAGTGAAAAACCAATCCGCATAGCAAAAGGAGCTTCATGGGCTTCTTTCGGCGTTGTGATCACCTCTCCCCAAAACGGCTTAATCGCAACCAGTCCGGCACAAGCCGCTAAGCAGATGGAAGAGACTACGCCAACAAACAGTAATGCACTTTGCCATGGACTGGTTAACAGCCCTTCTAACATCGCTTCTTTAGCAATAAAACCGAAAACCGGTGGAATACCTGCTAGAGCTAATGCCGCTAGTGACATAAAAATCGCCGTCTGTGGCATGCTGCGCCGTAAACCACTCAACTGACGAATGTCTTTGGTTCCGGTCTCATGGTCCACCGTACCGGCTGCCATAAACAAAGCCCCCTTGTACAGTGCATGGGCCAATAAAAACACCATGGCGGCAATTAACGCCGCTTCCGTACCAATCCCTATTAATAAGGTTAAGGTGCCTAAAGAAGCAACCGTGGTATAAGCTAAAATACGTTTTAGATCGGTACTCGTCACCGCCATTACCGAGCCTACCAACATCGTCAATGCACCGACGCCAACGAGCAGCATCGTCCAAGTACTGTCTCCTGCCATGACTGGTTGTAAGCGAGCCATTAAATAGATACCAGCTTTCACCATCGTAGCGGAATGTAGGAATGAGCTAACTGGCGTTGGTGCTGCCATTGCGTTTGGTAGCCAAAAATGAAATGGAACCTGAGCCGATTTAGTAAATGCTCCCGCCAATACCAGTAACATCATTGGTAAAAATAGGCTATGTTGCTGGATTTCTGCTCCTTGACGGACAATTTGATCCAACTGGTAGGTACCGGCAATCTGACCGAGTAATATGATTCCCGCCATTAAAGCAAGGCCACCACCGACCGTAACAAACAGTCCCTGCAAGGCTGATTTACGCGACTTTTCTTGCTCATGATGAAAACCAATCAGCATATATGAAGTAATACTGGTCAGTTCCCAGAAAACAAACATCGCCATAATGTTGTTCGCTAACACGACACCAAGCATGGCGCCCATAAATGCACAAAGATACATCACTAGCTTACGCTGATCGACGTGGCCTGACAGGTAACTTCCTGCATACACGACAACTAATGTACCGATCCCAGTGATCAATAATGCAAACAATAGGCTTAAACCATCAAGACGAATATCAAGCGAAATGCCTAATGACGGAATCCAATCGTAATAGAATAATAAGCTATGCCCAGCCGTCACCTGCGGAACAAAGCCTAAGAAATACACAAACAGCAAGGCAGGAAGCAAAGCAACCCACCATACTGCACGCTCACCTAATTGGCGATACAGCCAAGGTACAAAAAAAGCAACAATAAAACCTGACATTAATGCTAATAGCATCTAATGACCTCCAAACGTCGAAATCCTGTCGTAGACAACAAGGGTTCGTTTCCCTAATGCAAGTGATTAAATGACAACCACACTAAAAATAAAGCTGAACGGCGAATGCGAACCGTGTTACGTATTATCCTAAAAGGTTAATACTTTAATATAAACAACTTACATGAAGAGTAGCTTACTCTTCCTAAAACAAGAAAGCATAAAAACAAAGTTTTATGCTTTCTGAGAGTATATTGACCTGTCAAGGGATTTTTCTATAAACCATGACACATTAACACAAGATAAAGATAGGCACATGTATCGTTGTTCAGCACCAACCAGAATTTACGTTACTGTTATCACCCATGTATACGGCTCGAACAGTCAATAAGGCCTAGTATCTCCTTAACTAAGGCTCTAATACCATAGGATAGCAATCTCTTGAAACATTAAGCCACTATCCAATCACACTATGTTTAATCCGCTGACTCGATTAGCGAAGCCTTGAGTGATTAGAACTTCGCTTTGATCTCTTTCACTAAAATAGGCTCATCAAGCAATACTTTTTTCGGTAGCGTAGCACGTAGCATAATATAGCCCGCCAGCGCCGCAGCGGTTGACCCAATCAAGATACCTAAACGGGCATAGTTATCCAAAATAAGATGAGCATGACCGAACGCTAACGAAGAGATAAAGATCGACATCGTAAAGCCGATACCACATAACACCGAGACAGCAAAAATATGCCGAGTATCAATACCTTCTGGTAACTTTGTCATCCCTAATTTGACGGAAATCCAGCTAAAGGTAAAGATGCCAAGCGGTTTACCGACAAAAAGCCCTAACGCGACACCAACAGGTAACGTTGATGTTAATCCCGCTAACGAGATCCCTTCTAACGAGATCCCCGCATTCACAAAAGCAAACAGCGGCAGAATGGCAAACGTTGACCATGGATGTAACCAATGCTCTAAGCGCTTTAATGGCGATGGAGAGGTTGCCTGTTTACCTTTCAAAGGAATCGCAAAACCGATCATCACGCCAGCAAGGGTGGCATGAATCCCTGATTGTAGGACAGCAAACCATAATATTGCGCCAAGTATCAAGTATGGCACTAACGACGTGACCCTGTAACGATTAAGTAAGTATAAACCACCAGCCGTCAGTAAACCCATTGCTAACGCAAAACTCGATAGCTCACTGGTATAAAATAGGGCAATAATAATAATCACGCCAAGGTCATCAATAATCGCCAACGCTAATAGAAAAGCCTTCAAACTCACAGGCACTCGATTACCCAGTAACGCCATAATCCCCAAAGCAAAGGCAATATCGGTGGCCGCAGGAATCGCCCATCCCTGGCTTGCCGTAGGATCCGCTGAATTAAACCAAGTGTAAACCAATGCTGGCGCTAACATTCCCCCTAAAGCAGCAATGGCTGGGAATAAAGCCTGCTCTTTTGATTTTAGCGATCCTTCGATTAATTCGCGTTTTACTTCTAGGCCAATTAATAAAAAGAAAATCGCCATCAGCCCATCATTGACCCAATGAGAGAGAGACATACCGAAGACATAAGCATGCAGAGCATGCTGATAAAGCTCATTAACAGGTGAATTGGCAATCAACATAGCCGCAATAGCAGCCATAACTAATAACACTCCACCCGCGGCTTCTGTTTTAAAGAAACTACGAATCATGCGTATCATGGGGATATCGTCCTTTGTGATGATAAGAATCAACGATGAAATGTACCTAACGACACTAAACACAATAAATCCGGTACAAGAAGATGAGATTGAGTCTACTCACTCGCTGCTCGGTTTAAAAATCGCTTCTAATGAAACAAAACATCGGAAAATCCGATCTATAAAGACAAAAAAAACGTAATTTCCGTCGTTAAAACAGACAAAAATAATGTAATAAAATATGTTAACTCAAAAATTACATCAAAAGATCATTTATAAAAATAAAACTTATCAAATAGTTAAAATGACAATATCAATTTTAAAGGAGGGGAATCAGAATTCGAAAGAAGTCAAGACACGATAAAATGAACAGTCATGCTTGTACCGGTAAACATGAGGTAAAAACAGAAGATGGGGAGATAAATCAACTATTGAGTCGTCATACGCTTAAACGTTGAACACAATAAAAGGCATGAGCTAGGGTCTGTTAACCTTTCGAGCTGATTTTTACAGCAGTTAGTGGTTTTTTATTTTTTATACAAGGCATAAGCGTTGGAATGTAGTAACGCTACCTGATAAGCCGATAACGCGGCAGAAAGGAGCCACCAACGCTGCCT
Organism: Vibrio sp. A8-1; assembly: GCF_013048685.1. NCBI lineage: Bacteria > Pseudomonadati > Pseudomonadota > Gammaproteobacteria > Vibrionales > Vibrionaceae > Vibrio > Vibrio sp. A8-1. The sequence goes on along the minus strand of NZ_VHTC01000021.1, from coordinate 20,678 downwards.
GAAGGGTTAGGCCAAAATACACAGACAAAAATCAAACTAATAGCCCGTCAGCTGCATAAAACCGCGGGCAGAATGCGAGCCTTGAGAATGAATGGGCCCTTGCCAATAAGGCTGGGTGAAGTCTAACCACAGATTAGGATTCAGTGGACTCAAGGTAATATCGATATTTTCTTTAGCGATCACGACCTGCCATTGCAAAGGTAACGTTTTGCCATTGGCAAGTTTGACGGATGGCAGTGGTATCATCTTGATTTCTTGCTCAGTCAAATGAGTCACCTTTCCATCTTTACTCGCCAAGGTGCCATAAATATGAGGTCTTTGATGCAGATAGCGATGTCGAGTGACACTCAACGTTCGTTGTTGATCAAGGTGCAGTACAAACCAATCTAAACCTTGCTGATCTTGGCCTATCAGTCGGCTGCCCCACTCTTTACTTATCCATGCCTGACCACGTACGGCTATCGGTTGTGTATAAGGCGTTAAACGTAATGTACCTTGAATAGAGACAAATGGCGCATATACCGAGTAAGAAGCCAGTGATGAATGATGATTTTGTCGCCGCTGAAACCCTTGTTCGCCCGGTAAGATATAAGGACCTTTAGGTGTCATATGCATCGCCAACTGAAAGTTATCGGTGGCAATATCTAACTGACTCGGCAATGGCCCCGCACTTAATGATCGCCAATGCCAGTTATCGATCCACATCCGAAATGGCGGTGTTGTCACATCGGCTTGACCAATCCCCCCTCGGGCAATACGTTGCTCTTTCCAAACTTGATAAGCATTCGCCACCGCAACATGCGATAAAAATAGTTGCGAATTTTGCCAGCCGACGCCTTGCTCGGAATCGTTCGCCAACTTAAAGAAATTCCATACTATCCCGTATTCTTGCCCCTGTTCATCTTGTACATTCGCGAAAACATGCCACCATTCATGTTGATACTGGGGATGCAAAGCAAAATCTTGTGGCAAACGAACGGGATTATCGGCAGAGGGAAAAGCAAAAACCTGTTGCTCATCGATGGAATGAGTCACCGATGACAAACGGTCAGCCGATAAGGTCAAAAAATGACTGACAAGGAATCCAATCAATAAACCAAGTGCGGCCAAAACAACCACTATCAGCCATCGCTTGTGATTCATATTATTACTCATAATGCATCCCTTAATGATTTAATCGCCGACTGACGAACTAAACGCATCACAGGAAGCGCCCCAGAAATAATCAGTGCCAGCATCGATAACATAGCCGTTTTTGCATAAGCGGCTGGCATCAGTTGCAACTCAATACTCCATCCAAATGAGTAACGGATCACCACATCAATCACCAGTGTTGCTAATGCCAAACCTAGCGGCAAGGCAATCAATAAGGAAATCAACCCAAAAACCAATAGCTGTAACGCACCAATCACCACTAACTCTTTACCTGATACACCCAAACAACGCAAAAGGGAGATATGCCGCTGACGAGAGACCTCTCCCGCTAAGGTTGCAAAGAATATCCCACACACAGCAATAAACAGCGTAATGTTACTTAAGCTATCAGCGATAGCAAACGTGCGATCAAATACCTGCATGGCTTGATGATGAATAGAACGGTTATCAAATACACGCTCAGAATTAAGACGAAAGACACTATTTAAGCGTTTCAATAATGCTTCCCCCTCCGTTACCTGATCAGCGTTAAGCGTCACCGCTAAAGAGACATTGCCGCTACTCATAAAACCGTGCAACCAACTTTGGTGAGACATCATGACTTGATGGTAGGGATTACCATAATCATAATACACCCCGACCACTAACCAATGTTGTCCTAAAGGCATCGATAAATCGATATAGTCACCCGGACGAATGCCAAGCCGTAACGCCATTGATTCGCTAATCATTACACTGCGAGATTGATGAAGAAGATACCAATAATCCGGAACACCGACTTTAATGGTTAATGATTGCCGCTCACCTTCAGAATCGCCTGTACTCACCATTTGGATCATACCTTTGTCACTGGCGAGATCTTTTTCCCAACGATGCCAGACTTCTTGCACTTCAGGTTGTTGAGTCAGCCATTGTGTCATCCGTGCTGCCGAACTATTGGTTGGATAAAGATAAATATCCGCAGCTAATCGTTGATTCAACCATTTATCCGTGGTGTCTCTAAAACTGCCGACCATGGTTTCTACACCAATATTCGCCGTCATCGCCAACATAAACGCCATGGTCGCAACGCCTCGATAACTCATGCTGGCAGCCGCATCCGCAAAAAACCAACGTATTTTTACGCCACGTAAAGTATAAGAAAAACTGACAAACAGTTTCCAAATAAAATAAGGTGTTAACAACGCCGCGCTGAGGAGCATTAAGGTAATGATCACAAATCCAGAGGTTTGACTTTTCGGTGCTTGATAAATCGCGATGGCTGAGACGAGCAAGCCACAAGCCACTAATCCTTGAAAGGTAAATTCTGAGCCAGCAAAACGAACCATAGACAAACGTGTGGTTAACCGGATCGGTTGAGACTTGAGCAGACGAATTAACGGCCAAGCACAAGACGCTAATGCAGCGCAAGTAGCCATCAGTAAACTATAGCTACTCCAGCGCCAGCTCCACCCAACGGAAAGTCCTACGTTTGCATCATACAAATTGCTTAAGCTAGCAGATACCGAGGGTAATAATTGGTTGGCCAAAACTAACCCCAAAACGTTACCACAGGCCCAACTGATTAAAATCAAACCGATCAATTCTATCGATAACGCTTGCGCTAATTGCCAACCAGAAACTCCAGTTTGTCGCAAGATCCCCACTAATGGCTGACGCTGAATTAACGATAACGACATGGCTTGATAGAAAATAAACATACCGACTAAAAAAGACAGCATACCCAGTGCGGTTAAGTTCATATGAAAAGCTTGGGTGAGTGACTCTAACTCACTACGCGTGGTGCGTACTAACGCCATTCCACTGGGTAAGCTATCGGTTAATCTTTGCAATTTCTCTTTCGGCATATCACCGCAAGCAATCACCGATAACCCAGAGCTTTGACGAATACTGCGCACCAATGAAAGGTCGGCAACGACTCGTGTACCATGAATCAACCCATTGGTATCAATCAATAGTGGGCCAAGCAGGCTGCCATCTTGTAATGGAATGTAGTCGCCATTATTCCAACCTTGTAACGTTGCAAAGCCATCACTGACTAAAATCGGATGTGGCGATTTAAATAAGGCTAACGTACTAATTTCATTGAATGGCTGACGATTATTAAGGGGGAGCATCGCTACTGGGTCAATCCCTAAAAGCGAAAACTCCGTGCCAGTTGTCGTGGTTAAGCGATAATGATCAATAGGCACACATTGATGGAACCCTTCTCGACGTAACTGAACGTAAAAACCTTGAGGAATTTTATTAGCAATATGTTTTGGTCGAATGCGATAAGGAAGAGGATTGGCAAACAGTTTTTCACCATGCTGATAGCTTTGTTTCGCATGATGATTAATCGCCGTCACACCAACTAATAAAGAAACACTGAGTGTTAAACCCAGCCAGACGAGAAAAATTTGTAACGGGTAGCGACGATAATGCCCAAGTAACGCTTTAACTACGGGCAATAACATGCAACCTTCCTCCTTGTAAGCGAATACAACCTTCCATGTGCTGCGCCACTTTTTCACTGTGAGTGACTAACAATAAGGTACATTGTAACTGACGACTTAATGAAGTCAGTAAGCGCATCACTGCTTCAGCATTGCGTTCATCAAGGCTACCGGTTGGCTCATCCGCTAGAAGGATTTTGGGTTCCATATACAAAGCACGAGCAATTGCCGCTCGTTGCTGTTGACCGCCCGACACTTCTTCAGGATAACGACCTAAAAGCGGCATTAAATCTAATGAGGAGAGAATTTGTCTCAATAAACCTTGGTCTTCGGGTAAACCTTTAAGTTGCCGACAGAAGCGGATATTATCGGCGACATTTAAGGTCGGCAACAGGTTAAACTGTTGGAATATATGACCAATGTTATTACGCCGAAAGGCGGTGCGTTTATGCTCTGATGTACTGTGCATCGCAAAGCCGGGAAACCAAATCTCCCCCGAGTCAACACTATCTAAACCAGCGATCAAATTGAGTAAGGTGCTTTTGCCAGAGCCACTCTCACCCATTAATGCCAACTGATCACCTTGATTTAACGTCAACTCTGCACCTTGTAACACAGGGTGGAACTCATCACCATCCACAAAACCTTTGCTCAGGTCTATCAGCTGTAACATTAAACCGCTCACACCATTGCTTAAAATTAGGATTGAGAATCTACACTAAATCCCTTCGGGTAGGAAGTATTTTGGCTGTAGATCACAGAATATGAACACAATTGCACCAGTTTGTTGTTATGTGTCTAGTTTCCGATCAAATTCCGCATCCATTTTTTACTGATCATTCGCCATAATGAGCCGACCCATTTGATCAATTCTTCGACTAAAAACAACAAATAAATCCACTCAGGTTTAACGTTAAAATAGATAGCGGCAACCGCCGCCAGAGGGATACCGATAATCCACTGCGCAACCACATCTTGTCCAAGACAAAATTTGACATCGCCTCCAGCACGAAGGACTCCGACAATCACTGTCATGGGTACTGAACGCAAGACAATACCAAGGCTTAAAATCACAATGAATTTTTCTGCTAACTGACGAGTTTCTGTGGTCAGAGCACTAAACGCATTTAAGATAGGGATCTGCACAATAAACAGAACCATAGCAACCAGTATCCCAGACAGCAGGCTCAGCACCGTAACACCAATGGCTTGGTAATAAACCGCATCATACTGCTTAGCGCCTAACTGATTGCCGATCAGTACTGCGGCCGCATTAGACATACCAATTAGAAAACTCAAAGAAATCGATTCAACAGGCGTCATGACGGATAAGGCAGCCAGCCCCTGCACTCCACTTTGGCCCATGATGGCGTGGTAAACAAATAACCCCCCAGCCCATGCTAAAAAGTTAAACGTCGTCGGGAGTGATAAGCGTAGAAATCGTTCAATGGTTTGCCAGACCATAACCGCTTTTACATCAAGTAGTCCAAAAGCTAATAGATGCTTTTTCCAATATAAGTAACCATACAAACAGCCCACTTCAAGAAAACCACTGAGTAACGTTGCAATCGCTGCGCCTTGAATGCCGAGTGCTGGAAAGCCTAATTTGCCGAAAATTAGCACCCAGTTCAAAAATACGTTGGCCAGAATCCCAATACCACTGAAAAAAGTACTAATGCCTGGCTTATGCATCGCACGTAGGCCGACCGCCATACTACTGACACAGGCAACCGCTAACATGCTAAAAGAGGTAATAACGAGATATTGACTGCCCAGTTGATTAACGAGAGCCGAATCGGTGGTCAATGCCATAATTTGCTGTGGAAAAAATAAAAATAAACCCACCGTTAATACCGCAAACAACATCGACACCAACCAAGTTAAGGCGGTACTTTCTCTCACCCCCTGTTTATTCGCTGCTCCCCAATATTGAGCGGTTAATAGTGCCCCACCTGTAGTTACTCCTACGAGCATAATTGTGGTCACGAACGTAGCTCTTGCCGCCACACCAACCGCCGCAATTTCTGCCTCACCGAGCTGCCCCAGCATCAACACATCCACTAGCCCGCGGCTAGAAAACATAATGCTTTGTAAAGTAATCGGCAAAGCAATCGCTATCAAGCGACGCAAAAAGTCACCTTTGGTGTAATATATCACTTGTGAAACAACGGACAACGGAGCACCTCAATGGCAAACATTAACGAGAAAAAGGCATCTTGAGTCGCATCAATACCAACCGCCGGGCCGTTTCATCGAGATTACTGGACCAAATGATATCGCTACAACGTCAAGTTAGAAGGCTGAATAGTGGCTGAAGATTATACGCTCAAGCCTTAGCCTATCCCAAGGAATAAAAATGAAAAAAGTATTAGTATTAGGTGCTTCAGGTTACGTCGGCTCTCAGCTTATCCCTTTATTACTTGAACAAGGTTATCAAGTCACCGCTGCGGCTCGGCAAGTCGATTATTTTACCGATCGCACCCCTAAACATAAGAATCTCACCATTATTTATCTTGATTTAGCCAATCAACAGCAGACTTGTCACTGGGTCAAACAAGCGGACTTAGTCTATTTTTTAGTGCACGGCATGGCCCAAGGCGGCGATTTTATCGACTACGAATTGTCCCTAGCGAATAACATGCGTGAAGCTTTACAACACAGCCAAGTCAAACACGTCATTTATCTTAGTGCTTTACAACCACCATCCGGCCATTCTGACCATTTAGCCGCTCGACAAAAAACTGGCGAAATTTTACGTCAAAGCCAAGTTCCCGTAACCGAATTAAGAGCAGGAGTGATCATCGGCCCTGGCTCAGCGGCTTTCGAGATCATGCGCGATTTTGTTTATAATTTACCCATTCTGATCACACCGCAATGGGTCGATTCAAAAGCCAACCCGATTGCTTTAGCTAATCTTAACCATTACCTGTTAGCGCTTGCTCAGGAAACTCCCGAACAACATCAACAGTTTGAAGCGGGTGGCCCCGATACCCTCACCTACCGTGAACAATTTGAAGTTATTTGCCGATTAGCCAATAAACCCTTTCGGCTTTGGTCTACTGGTTTACTCACCCCTCGAATGGCCTCTTACTGGCTTGGATTAGTCACCTCGGTTCCGTCGAGTATCGGACGAGCCCTATTAGATGGCCTTGCCCATGATTTTATTGCCAATAACGATGCGCTTCAGCAACGTTATCCACAAACGATGATTGGTTATTACGATGCGGTGAAGTCCACCATCGAACAAGAGGGTACCTTTGTACGCAGTAATGTCTGGGGCTTTGACCCCGGCGCAATGCAGCGTTGGCAACCGGGGTTTGGATTTTATCCTAAGTATACCGGCGCAACCATAACCACCGATGCCACTGCAGAACAGCTCTGGAAAGTCGTCAAAACCATGGGCCAGCGCGATCAAGGCTATTTTTTTGCTAATTCGTTGTGGCGAACACGTGAATGGCTCGATGTGTTATTTGGTGGAGGAAAACCGGTTCGACGCAGCCCACCAGGAACCGAGTTACAAGTGGGCGATTTTATCGACTCATGGAAGGTGATTCGCTGCCAGCCGCCGCGCTTTTTGTCTTTATTGTTTGGCATGAAAGGGCCTGGCTTAGGGCGTCTGGAGTTTGCCATTAAAGATCTTGGTGAACAACGTGAACTGACTATTACCGCATGGTGGCATCCACAAGGGTTTCGTGGCCTTCTTTATTGGTTTGTGATGATGCCTGCGCACCTATTTATTTTCAAAGGTATGGTCAGAGCGATCGTGAAAAAAACCAAAAAATGAACCCGTGGGTGTCACTGACCGACGGATGAGTTACCCCGGTCACAATCACGGCGAAAACCCTCGACAGTGCGTAGAATTGACACTATTTTACATTGATAATATCAATGCCAACTTATAATAAATAACACAAGGGTATCAATGTGAACGTCATATATCGATGGATAAGCCTACTCTGTATTGGATTAATATCCTTTCACACACCAGCGACATTCGCCAATAGTGGCTATACCGAAACCCGCTACCCATTGGTACTGGTCCATGGCATCTTCGGTTTTGATAGTATCGCCAAAATAGATTACTTCTATGGCATTCCTCATGCACTCAGTAAAGATGGTGCTACCGTATTTACTGCGCAAGTCGCAGCCGCTAACCGCTCAGAAGTACGCGGCGAGCAACTATTGGCACAAGTTGAAACCATTCTAGCCCTAACCGGCAAAGAGAAAGTCAATCTTATCGGTCACAGTCAAGGCAGTCCAACCGCTCGTTATGTCGCCTCAGTGCGTCCTGATCTGGTTGCTTCGGTGACTAGCGTTGGTGGTGTTAACTGGGGATCGCGAGTCGCTGATATTGTGAGAAATACCGTACCAGAAGACTCGATTTCTGAGGCCTTAGCCGTCAAAATCACCAATAGTTTTGTCACTTTGATCAACGTACTCTCCGGTGGCAAGGGGCTAGAACAAGATGCCTTAGCGGCGCTCGATACCTTAACCACGGAAGGCTCATTGGCTTTTAACCGTCATTATCCAGAAGGCGTTCCGACAACCTATTGTGGGCAAGGTGAAGCGATCGCCAGTAATGGTGTTCACTATTTTTCTTGGACTGGTTCATCGGCCATTACTAACTTGCTTGACCCCACCGACATCCCTATCGGAGTTTTAAGCCTTGCTTTTGATGAACCCAATGATGGCTTGGTCTCTGTCTGCAGTAGCCATCTTGGTCAAGTCATTGGTACCCACTATAAAATGAATCATCTCGATGAAGTCAATGGGCTTTTAGGCATTCGCCATCTTTTTGAGGTTTCACCCGTTACTCTTTATCGTCAACATGCCAATCGTTTGCAACAACTTGGACTGTAATGATGCGTTATAAACCCATGATGGTTGCCCTAGCACTCGGAGTATTGATAGTGACATTGTCACCAATATGGTTGCATGATGATCAACCCGTGACCGCCCAACCACCGAGTGTACTGAAAAGTGACGTTGATCTTTCCTCCCCTCGCGATTTCTTGAATTATCTGGTATCAGAAATGGATCAGATCGATGTTAACTTATTAAAACAACAATTTGCGCATTATATTGATGAAAAAATCAGCTTTGATGAGCCTTTGTTTCATCAATTAATCGACTATCACCACGCTCTCGATAAGTTAAGCTTTTCATCACTGAACGGACTCGCTGCAGATTGGCAACGTCTGCATGACAAAATCGTTAATCTTCAAGGCGTTCATTTTTCTACCGATCAGCAATCTTTATTTACTGAAGAAAATCGTATTCGACAGCTCGCGATTGATAAACAAAAACTGTTTGAAATCTATCCACAACAAAAAGCGCAACGCTTATGGGATGAGCAGATAAACCAACAACCGGATTACATACAACGTAATGAACACAATGATCGTTTATTAAAAGCGGTTCTCACATTAGATGAGCAAGATCCACAAGACCACTACCTAGCTTTAAAAGAATGGGTGGATGAAGAAACCATTCAACGTCTTAATCACCTTGGGCAATCAAGACAGCAGTTTGATCAACAGTGGCAGCATTATGTTGAGCAAAGAAAAGTAATTGTTAAACGTTTAGCCGATCATCCTGATCAGCAACAAACACAGTTAGACGAGCTACGTCGTCGCACGTTTTCCGAACAAGATTTACGACGTGTACAAAGTTTAGAACGCATTCACTTTGATCAATAAGCATTGTGCTCAATAAGCGCTTTGGTCAATAAGATAGTATAAGTAAGAGATCGGATAAGTCACTCCCCCATTGCGGGGAATAATTATTGGATTGACGTGAGCAAACATCATCAACAACTGATGCAGATTCAAAGAGGAAACGTTACTTTTATACTTATCAGAGCCACGATAAATCGTCGCTCTGATTTAGACTAAAATGGTAAAATTAAGAGGCTTGAAAAGAAAGGGGAATTTCCGCTAATTGGGTCCCTTGATTATCTGGAAAAATCACATATTCGCCATGGTATTTGACGTTCGATTTGTAATCAGTGCGTTTATGAAGCATAAACCCTGCTGCCGCTGCTTTCTCAACAAATCCGGCATGGTGGCCACGCACAAACCAGTTCATGGGTTTTATCAAGGCTTCGCCATCAAAACAGTCATCACACTGTCTTGAGCAAAGCGCGAAAGAGTTTTGCCCTTCGATAAATATTTGTACTTTACCACAATCCACTAATGGTTCAGAGGTTGAGACTTCCCATCCAGCTTGTTCCATTTCGTCCAAAAAGGCGTCTATTTTCTTATCCGTTAAGTAATTATCGGCATGCTCATTGAAAAACTGGGCGTAATACGCCGAAATACGTCGAAATTGCAACCATAGTCCTGATTGATTCCCCTTCGAGCGCCCCGCTTTTTGCCAAACGGTTAAATCATCGCGTACACAGCGGTCAAAACGCTGATTTTTTAAAGATTTGGTCACCCAATGTACTAAAAAATGATTATTTGCCACGGGAGCATTCGCCAACTTTCCAGCAGCGTGTTCTTGCGCTAACTCTTCTAAAGCGCTGTTCACCAGCTTCTGAATTTCTAAATAATACTTCGCCACTATGCGTTTCTTCCCAATGTCCAATAAAAACCCGCTGACAGCACTGAACATGCTGACATCACTAAAATCATTGGCCAAGTCACATCACTTGGCATTGAGGCAACCACGGCACCAATCACCGAACCGGTACCAAAACGCAATGTACCGGACAAAGAAGAAGCCGTACCAGCGATTCGAGGATAACCACTCAATAATAGTCCCATCGCATTACTGCCAATGGTTGAAATGGTGCCAATAAACAACACCACAAAAGGAACGGTTCCCCATAATCCCCAATCAAGTGCCCAACCAACAAATAAACCAACGCCCGCCAATAATTGAATAAATAATCCAAAACGTAACATGGCATGCGAACCAACGCGTCGCACAAATCGACCATTAATGCTGGTCATCGCGATCATCGCAATAATATTGAGCGCAAACAGATAACCAAACTGGTTTGGAGTCACACCATAAATATCAATATAAACAAAAGATCCTGCGGTCAAAAAGGCAAACATCCCCGAAAATGAAAAAGCCCCAGCGAAAATCAGCCCCATCGCCTGACCATTACGGCATAATTGCGCATAGTTTTTCATGGTGTTCATAAATCGCAAGGGTTGACGATTTTCTATTGCCAATGTCTCAGGCACTTTCCAAAGTACCATCGCCATCACGACCACAGCAAAGATAGCCAACACCCAAAAAATGGAACGCCAACCAAACCAAACAGCTAAATGCCCACCAATCAATGGCGCAACTAACGGCGCAAGTGTAACCACTAAGGTGACAAAAGACATCGCACGTGCAAAGTCTTCTCGATCAAACATATCGCGCACAACCGCCTGAATCACTACTGCGGCAGCTGCACCTGCAAACCCTTGGGCGGCACGAATATAAGTTAATGCCTCGATACCGTGTGTCGTGGCACTAAAAACCGAAGCCACCGCAAATAAAAATACCCCTGACAACATCACCGGACGACGACCATAACTGTCCGCTAACGGGCCGTGCAATAATTGTCCAATCGCAAAACCTGCCGTATAAGCCGTTAACGTTAATTGCACGGAACCGGCAGTAGTACCTAGATCTTTGGCGATAGCAGGCATTGCAGGTAAATACATGTCGATAGCGAGTGGGGTTAACGCCCCGATAGCGCCCAACACAATAAACAGCAAAAAGCCAAGGCTAGAAGCATCATATTTAGCGGGGGCAGTATTGGAAGTCATAAGTCTCCGTTTTATCAATGAATATGATTTAACTCTGGTCGATAGCCTATCGACCCAAGCGCTGATCTTGCCGATCAGCAACCCATTTCTTTATTGCGACGAGCTGAGATAAGCGACTGGCTTAGGATAAGCGTTCGCTACGAAGCCAATTGTATGTTCAAATATAAGGAAACTCGATGGCCGTGTTTCCTAAGGTTGAGCGATCAGTTCCAGACAGAAGCGATTTCCGATTCGGTCAAATAACGAGATTCTCCCGGCTCAAGGCCAGGGTCCAAAACAATATCGCCCACACGTTCACGATGTAACCCAACGACCTTATTACCAAGAGCTGCAAACATACGCTTAACTTGATGATATTTACCTTCGTGAATGGTCAACAAAACCTGTTGTTGATCTATGATTTCTAGCTGAGCAGGTCGGGTTAGATCTCGCTCACCGCGTAACTCAATTCCCTTCGCAAACTGCTCAGTATACTCGGCGGCAATGGGATCTGCGAGCCAGACACGGTAAGTTTTTTCACAATGATGTTTAGGTGAAGTCACCCGATGTGACCACTGCCCATCATCCGTGATTAACACGAGCCCTGTCGTATCAACGTCCAAGCGCCCAGCAAAATGCAAGTCCCGTTGGTTAGCCTCATCCAATAACACAAAGGCCGTTTGGTTGAAGCTGTCTTCATGAGAACAAACATAACCTTGAGGCTTATGCAGCATGATATAACGAGGGCCACTTAAGGTCAGCGCTCTGCCTTGCCACTCAACCTGCGATAACTCGGTAACTTGACATGAACCACTTTTGTGAACAATACCATCGACCGTTACATCGCCACTTTTTAAAAGTTGAGTCGACTCTTTACGTGTGGTGCCGAGCGCATCACACAAAAATTTATCTAAACGCATGAATACCTCATCTGCTTGAAGTCAGGTATTATACAAGCCTCACTCAAAATAGTTGAACTATTTCACATAATTAATCCCTTGCCTTTATGTATACCTTACGACCTTATCAAGCGGATTCAGTCAAAGCCGTGATTCATTACTTTCGTCAGCACAGTACCCCTGCGGTGATTGTCCTCCCTACCGGTGCAGGAAAAAGCTTAGTAATTGCTGAATTAGCACGTTTAGCTAAAGGGCGAGTATTAGTTCTTGCCCATGTTAAAGAACTGGTGGAACAAAACCATGCCAAATATGAAGGCTATGGGCTCACTGGTGGCATATTTTCAGCCGGACTAGGACGAAAAGAGAGCGAACATGCGGTGGTGTTTGCTTCCGTGCAGTCTGTGGTACGAAATTTATCGACTTTTCAACAGCCATTTTCGTTATTAGTGATTGATGAATGTCATCGAGTCCCCGATGATAAAGACAGCAGCTATCAAAAAGTCATTAGCCACTTATTGACCCTCAACCCAAAGATGAAGGTGCTCGGTTTAACCGCAACCCCTTATCGACTAGGCATGGGATGGATCTATCAGTACCACACTCGTGGGCTCGTGCGCAGTGAAGAGCCACGTTTTTTCAAAGATTGCATTTTTGAATTACCGATCCACTACTTATTGGATGAAGGTTTCTTAACTCCAGCGCGTCTGATTGATGCGCCTATCCTCAGCTACGATTTCTCTCAGTTAAGCCCAACGACTAGCGGACGATACAAAGAATCTGAACTCGATCTGGTTATCGAGCAATCCAAACGCGCAACACCACAAATCGTTCAACAAATTATTCAGTTAGCGCACAACAAGCAAGGGGTAATGATTTTTGCGGCTACGGTTCGTCACGCCCAAGAGATCCTTAGTTTACTGCCTGAACAGCAATCCGCCTTAGTGATTGGCGATACATCATCACAAGATCGCGATCGGATCATCCAACGTTTTAAACAGCAAGAGATCAAATTTTTGGTCAATGTCTCAGTATTAACCACCGGCTTTGATGCTCCACATGTCGATTTGATTGCTATTTTAAGGCCTACCGAGTCGGTGAGTTTATACCAACAAATCGTCGGTCGAGGTTTACGTCTCGCGCCGGGAAAAAACGAATGTTTGGTGCTTGATTATGCAGGTAATCAGTATGATCTGTATCAACCCGAAGTCGGCGATCCGAAACCCGACTCTAACAGTGAAATCATTACTATTCCTTGTCCTGCTTGCGGCTTTAATAATAATTTTTGGGGCAAACTGGATGCGAACGGCTTTCTTCTCGAACACTATGGGCGGCGATGCCAAGGCTATTTTGAAGATAAAGAGACTGCAGAGCGCGAACATTGCGGCTACCGTTTTCGTGCCAAATATTGCAATCAATGCGGAGCCGATAACGACATCGCCGCACGAATTTGTCACGAATGCCAAGCGACGTTAGTGGATCCGGATAAAAAGCTTAAAGAGGCATTGAGCTTAAAAGATGCCTTAGTGTTTGCGTGTCTCACCATGACATTCAGCGTTCATAAAGATAGCAAAGGAAAAAACCATCTTCGAGTGACTTATCTTGGTGAGAATAACGCCCAAGTGCACGAGTTTTGGTCACTCACAACCCCAAAACAGAAAGCTATCTTTAAACAGCGTTTCGTTCGCCCCCATCTGGCCGATAAACATCGAGCATTTGACGCCGCATCACCGAGTAAAGTCGTCGATCATCAGCACCGTTTTCGACCACCACAATTCGTTATCGCACGAAAAAATGGCCGATTTTGGGCACTGAGGGATAAAATTTTTGCCGATGAGCTCAGTGATTAACCATGCTGGGGATTGCCTAGTATGAAGCCATCATTTTTATTGCTCATCCTAACGTAGAATGTTAGTATCCGCGCTCGTTTTGAGAGTGATTATTATCGCTAACGAAGCGCTACGACAGCACAAGGTCGCATTGATGCTGTCACACTTACTATTTTTTTACTAATTTGAGAGTAAATACTATGAAATTCAATGCAGTAGTGCGTACTGAACTAGGTAAAGGTGCGAGCCGCCGCCTACGTCACACTGGTCTATTCCCAGCTATCGTTTACGGTGGTGAAGCAGCGCCAGTATCTATCGCTCTAAAACACGATGATGTGATCAACCAAATGGATAAGCCAGAGTTCTACGAAGCGATTACTCTAGTTATCGACGGTACTGAAGTTAAAGTTAAGCCTCAAGACGTTCAACGTCACGTGTTCAAGCCAAAAGTTGAGCACATGGACTTCATCCGTATCTAATTCCCTACCAAGGAATTTGTTGGATAAAATCCAACCTTTTGCATAAATAAGATTTTTTGGCCTTACCATCCAAACCATCTAAAAATCAGAAACCCCGATGCTACCAACATCGGGGTTTCACCGTTTTAAGGGCTTCCTTTTAAAGCCCTACCCTCATGTATCATCGCGTTAGCGGTTGTGCGAAATATTAAAGTAAGCGACCTCTTTTTTAAGTTCGTTAGCCAAACGATTTAACTCGTGCCCCGCATTTTCATTGGCTGCCATCAATTGGATCGACTCACTCGACATTGATGAGATTTGCCCCATCGCTGAAACTACCTCTCCAACCACAGCCACTTGATCATCCGTCGCTGAAACCACTTCTCGAATCCGATGAAGCGTATCTTTGGCTTGTTTTTCTATATTAATCAGTAGATCGCTGGCTTGCGCGGTTTTTTGATTACCCTCTTCGACCTGAGGTTGTGTTGCTTGCATGGCCTTAACACTGATCGCAGTTTGAGACTGAACTTCACTGATCAATGATTCAATTTGCGAAGTCGCTTCTCCGGTACGCTTGGCTAATTGACGCACTTCATCAGCCACTACAGCAAATCCTCGACCAGATTCTCCGGCTCGTGCAGCCTCAATCGCGGCATTCAATGCGAGTAGATTGGTTTGTTCTGAAATACCACTGATCACATTTAATATTCCACCAATATCTTTGGTCTTTGCTTCAAGTAACTTGACTTGTTCAACGGTTGAGTTGACCGTAAGAGCAATTTTTTCCATTTGTTTCGCGACCGAGAAGACTAATTCGCGCCCGTGATGCGCATTATCTGTCGTCATGACCGAATTACTTTCGGTTTGTTTAGCAATATCCGCGATTTGATCAATCGTATGACGCATATCTTCTAATCGTGAAAGCGTATCTGCGGTTAAATTTGATTGCTGCTTGGCCGAACTCAAAACTCGACTCGACCCATCAGAGACCTCTGAAACTTGACCAACGATCTTGGTTGAAGCTTGAACAATATTACTGACGATAGCCGTTAAGGTTAATGACATACCAGACAATGAATCCAAAATACTGTCTTTCGCTCGTTGCCCATAGCGGTGGGTTAAATCCCCTTTTGATAAGCGTTTGATCGCCTGCTGGGCTTCATAAGGTTCACCACCCAATGATTGGCGAAAGCTTCTCTCAATAACGATGGCGACGAGTAATGAAATCACGATCGCCACTCCCGATAGCAGCAGCATTAAGTTTTGAAAACCGCTTGCTTGTTCACGAGCCGCGGGCGTCATCTGCTGATTCAACTCTTCTTGATAGTCAATAAACTGGTTGATGCTATTCAACCATTCTACAAATGCCGGACGAACCTGATCAAGGAGCGCTACATTCGCATTAATGTCTCTTTTCTTATCACTGATGATCGATTGCACCATGGGTAAGGTTTTTTGCTGGATTTGATCAATACTGCGTAAGATAGCCTGCTCTTTCGGCGTAAATATCACGCCACTGGCGATCATTTTTTGCATGTTATTTTCAGAGTCTCGATAAAAACGCTCTAAATTTTTTATCTCATTTTCTAATCTATTAAGCTCACTACTATTTCGGGCGATGGCAACATCTCGAATTGCAATAGCGCGATCATGCACGCTACCTCGATAATTAATCGCATAACGCTGTTTGAGTGAGTTGACATCGGTGATTTGTGACAAGGTATCGTCAATCAAGTTTACTTTCTGAATACCCAGTATCGTTAACAACAACATTAAACAGACTAAAATGCCAAAACCCAGTGCAAGTCGCGTTTTTACTTTCCATTGAGACATAAAGTCCATGGCTTCCTCCAAAAATAAGTATCAATTAATTATTAGTATTTCTTGTTATTAAGCTTGCTAATATTTAATGCAAAAAATAGGCTAAATAGGGTCAACACACCGATGTATCACACGTTCAGACAAAACAGTTTTTACTGTGTCGTACGTCGAATCAATGCTGAACAGGTTGTACGTAACGTAAACTAAAAAGACCACTTTAGTCTGATTAGGTATAGTGAAATAAAGGGGCCTTCGCTAATCGAATCTACGTATTAATTTGATAGGAAAAAGTAATAATTAACCACTCAGTTTTCTACTGTGCACTTTAACTTATCATCAAAGCGAGTGATTGAACTCAACACTTATTGATTGAACGCTCAATTTTCAAACATTCTGTAACATCGTCGTCATCTAAAAGAGAAATAATCCAGCGGATTCTCGGTATTTTACTACTCAAACACAGCAGTGATAGCGAGAGAGCCTCTTTCTAACGGTGGTTATCATTATGTTTAAATTAAACCAGTTCAACATTAGTACTCGCTTATTTTGCTTAAGCGCCTTACCCATCATCAGCTTACTGGTCGCACTTGGACTCTCATTTGAAGCCGCTCAAGAAAAAGATCGGCAATTCACGCGGCTTTATCAACAACATCTACTGCCACTGAGTGATATTTTGGCAACCCACTCTTTACTGAGACAAGAAGGTTTAGATGACTTAAGACGTTATCGCACCGGCTGGGCAAGTCAAAAAGATACCGTAGAAAAAATAGAACAGTTAATAAACCAAGTGGAAACCCACTGGACAGCTTATCAACGGACGCAAAGTGGTGTGCTCGACCCATTAAGTCAACAAGCGGATGAACAATTGCAAAAAGCTATCGAACTTTATCAGCAGTGGATATCAAGGGCAGGCAGTGATGCAATTACGATCCGAATTCTCAACGAATCGACGTTTGGTAATGAAATTAATCAAGTATTAGTTCCGCTCGGTGACACACTGAATCAATTAGTTAACCAACAAATTAGTAAAGCCGATGACGTTCAACAAGAAGCAACGCTCTTGACGGCTAGAATGATGCATTTTTATCTCTTTGGTGGAGCCGCTTGGGTTATCTTGCTCATGGTACTCGGCTGGTTGATCCAACACTCAATTCAGCAACCATTACGCCAATTACGTAATAGCATTCAATACCTTGCTCATTCTTCTAATCTAACAACACAAGTAACGGTGCAAGGAAAAGATGAAGTTGCACAAACAGCGCAAGCGCTCAATACGATGGTTAATAATTTCTGTCACTTGATCATAGAAATTGAAAATAAAAGTGTCGATTTACACCAAAATGCTCAACGTATGCTCGCGGTAAGCGAAACGGTCGAGGACAAAGCAAATACGCAAAGTCGACAAACCGCAAGCGTCACAAAAGCGATGGATGAAATGGAGCAAACCATTTATGCGGTCGGTGAACACACACAATACGCGCAAACTGTGATTGCCCAAGCGGAAGAATTTAGTTCGCAAGGAACAGATACCGTACAAAAAGCCAGCGCCGGAATAAAAAGCTTAGCGAAATCGATCGATGACTCAGCACAAATCATTCGTCATCTCCATAAAGAAT
Source organism: Vibrio sp. A8-1 (assembly GCF_013048685.1). NCBI lineage: Bacteria > Pseudomonadati > Pseudomonadota > Gammaproteobacteria > Vibrionales > Vibrionaceae > Vibrio > Vibrio sp. A8-1. The sequence goes on along the minus strand of NZ_VHTC01000021.1, from coordinate 2,717 downwards.
CTACCGAAATATCCCAAGTATTAACCGTCATCCAGACCATTGCTGAACAAACGAATTTATTGGCTCTCAATGCCGCAATTGAAGCGGCACGAGCGGGAGAAGCAGGGCGAGGGTTTGCTGTCGTCGCCGATGAAGTGCGTAATTTATCAGGCAATACTGAACAAGCTACCCGTTCGATTAACGATGTGCTTTCTCGATTACAAAAGGGCGCTAATGACGCAGTCACGGCGATGCAATCGGCAAACCAACAAGCTTTAGTCAGTGTTGAATTTTCGGAACATTCTGAACAGGTTCTTAAACATATTCGTCAAGCCTTTGAAGAGGTTGCTCTGGTTAACCAATCGATCACCACGGCTAGCCATCAACAAGCCAGTGTCGCGAAGCAGACTAAAAGTATTATTTATCATCTCAGCCAAGAAACTCATGGGCTAGAACAACAAGCAACACAAGCAAGAACGATCAGTGAGCGGTTAAGCGATGCTTCTCAACAACTTGGGGAAAAAGTACAGCATTTTACCACCGTATAGGTACGCTGGGTGGAGCTTTTGACACTTTAGCCTTGATCCGCAAAAACTAAATAGCCATGCCCTCAAGTACAATATCGTACTTGAGGGCCGAAAAAGATCGGTTGATTGATAATGCCTGCAACGGCTAAAAATGTATGATCGGCCAATCAGACACTAAGGCACGCGCTTTAAGCTGTTGGTTTGGATTGGTCGCAACAGGATGGCTGGCAAATTCAAGCATGGCAATATCATTATGTGAATCGCTGTAGGCATAACAATCACCAAAGCTGATGCCCTGCTCGGCCAACCAGCGATGAATCACAGCCACTTTTCCTTCGCGATAACTTAATGGGGTTCGCGCCTGTCCAGTAATGAGCCCTTGCTGTGTCTCTATCTCAATGCCAATCGCAGCATCAATCTCTAATAACTGTTGCCAAGGGCGCACCAAAAAATCCTCACTGGCTGAAACAATCACGACTCGACGTCCAGCTTGTTGATGCTCTCTGATCAATTGTTGCGCCATCGGATATAACTGCTTGAATAAATGCTGCTGCACAAACGCTTCCGCTGTCTGACTGACTTGCTGATACTCCCTGCCGACAAGAGGAGCAAGGGTGAGCTTTAAATAATCATGCATATCCAGTACACCATGATCGTACTCAGCCATCATTTGCGCATGCTGATGATGCAATGCACTTTCTTTCTTCAGCCAACCTATCTCCGACATGTAATGCCACCACTGTGCAGAGCTATCAGTAGCAATCAATGTGTGGTCTAAATCAAACAGAGCCAGCTCCATATTTTTTCCTAATCGATAATCCTTTGTATAGGATGCCAAGCCAAATTGCTTTTGTATAGCGAGTCTAGCTTGGCCTTAGCCCTATATTAACTAATGTCTGTCATTGGAACTTCATCTTTCTTATTTATGGTTAAACCACATCCCATTGGAGTTAATCATGAGTCAACTACCCCCTCTGAATGCTTTACGTGCATTTGAAGCCTCAGCTCGTTTAGGCAGTTTTACCAAAGCGGCCGATGAACTCAATGTCACGCAAGCTGCGGTCAGCCAACAAGTGAAAATTTTAGAACATCATCTCAAAGCCACATTGTTTACTCGTGAGGCGAAAGGCATTCGACTGACGGATGCGGGACAAAGTTATCAACCCGTATTAAGCCAAGTTTTTCACTCATTACGGATTGGAACTGAAGATCTGTTTGGTGAGCGGGGAAATAACACCTTATCACTGCGTGTATCCAATACATTTGCTGAGCATTTCCTTGCCCCAAGATTGCCGAGTTTTTTAAAAGATTATCCCCGCTTTCGAGTTCGGTTATACACCTCGCCATGGAGCCAATCTGATCAAAGAAGTCAGCCTGATATTGAAATATACAACGGTTATGGAGACTGGGATGGGCGTCAAGTCGAACGGCTAACTCATGAATACTGGCAAGTGGTGTGCCGCCCACAAGCCATAAACCATTACGGTAACGTCACTTGTGCCAAACAGTTATTAGATTGGCCACGCGCCGCGATTATTGGTTATCGAGAAACTTGGCTCGATTGGTTTAGCCAACAAGGTATCACTGAGATTGCCGATGCACCTTGCTTAGAGTTCGATACCACTACCCTAGCAATTCAAGCGGTTCGTCACGGTGATATTGCCTTACTGACGCGTAATTTTGTGGTCGCCGATCCTCTTGCTAAAGGTAGCCTCGTACTGGCGCATCCGGCGAGTATGACAACGACTGGAGGACATTATCTCGTGTGGAAAAAAGGCGATCATCGCCCCAAAGTATTGGCTTTTTGTGATTGGATTCGTCGTGAAGTTGCCAAGCACCATGCAACACAAGCTGATTTATTAGGCCTGACATAAGAAATTCTAGGCCATTTAACCCAATGGCGTAACGGTTTCGTCATCTAACTTGCTTAATGTAATCATAATAAAGTTCACCACAGATATTCGCCCAACAAATATGTTATGAGGAGTTAACCATGTCAGCACGACACATTTTGGCCAAAGGAATACTGGCTCTCTCGGCAAGTTTTTCTTTTATGCTTCACGCAACCGAACTGACCGTCTATACGTAAGCGTTCACCGAGGTATCTTGACTTACCATGCCTGAAGAAGCATGTGCAGTTTATAGATCAAAAACGTTCGGGTACGGTTTCTTCTCAACGACTGACGTGATGATTTCACTCAGAACTGACAT
>NZ_VHTC01000020.1:0-72145 GCF_013048685.1 Vibrio sp. A8-1 | reverse complement strand
GTTGGGGTTATACTCATTGTTGGAAGGGTATGAAACATTGAAAATCTATTCGGAACCGCCGTATGCGATCCACGCTTGTACGGTGGTGTGAGAGGACGGCGGGAGTGATCCCGCCTCCTACTCGATTAGCTTACAGAGGCGTTACTTCAGTCGCTTGTGGACCTTTTTTGCCTTCTTCAACATTAAAGCTTACTTTTTGACCTTCAGCTAATGTTTTGAAGCCATCAGAGACAATGGAGTTGAAGTGAACAAACACGTCTTTACCGCCGTTGTCTTGAGAAATGAAACCGAAACCTTTAGTCTCGTTGAACCATTTTACTGTACCAGTCGTTTTACCAGACATAGTTACCTCTAAATATCTTAAATTTAATAGAATGAATTTTGGCTGATAACGCAAGCTATTGAATGGTCTATCTAGGTGAAGTTGACACAGGTTTAACGAAAGGTTTCGCGACTTGTATAAAACAAAACTTACACTGAATTTACATTAACAACTCTTCTGTAAGAGCCAACTTTAACTATACACACAGAATCCTAAATAGCGAGAACTATTTTTCATGTCTGATTGTTTTTAGGGAGCTTGTGTATGAATAACAAAGAGTTAGGGGGTATGCTTAACGCCTAATATCTTGTGTATACGCTGTGTAAAAAACGCTTAATCGGCTTTTTTAACGCGAATCTTGCTTTTATGGACATCACTTAAATTGAGATTCGCGATGGCTTGTTTGGCTTCTTCGAGATTTGGCATTTCGACAAATGCAAAGCCTTTTGAGTGACCTGTGATTTGGTCCAGTACTAGATTACACGCTTTTACTTCACCAAAAGCGGAGAATAAAACGCGGATGTCTTGTTCGGTGGTAGTACGGGATAAATTTCTAACTAACAGTTTCATGAATAATAATCTTGTAGGAATTGACGCTGTATTGTCTCAGTTTCTCAAGGTGAAACCAAGGAAATCTTTGTGTTAACAGTGTTTGCCTTGATAAGAGAGGATAAAAGGCGAGCCATTAAGCTCGCCATTGATTTTCAAATTAGCACAGAACTAGGGACGAGTGACCGTCACGGTTTATTACTCTTCGTAATTATCAATGCTTGGACAGGTACAGACCAGATTACGATCGCCATAGACGTTGTCGACGCGATTGACGGTTGGCCAGTACTTGGTGGTTTTGCTGTGCTCTGATGGGAAACAAGCGATTTCGCGAGAATAAGGATGTGACCATTGCTCAACGGTTAAATCGACTTGCGTGTGCGGCGCATTGACTAGTGGGTTATCTTCTAATGGCCACTCGCCAGTTTGCACTTTATCTATCTCTTGGCGAATAGCGATCATCGCCTCACAGAAACGATCGAGCTCAGCTAAGCTTTCGGATTCGGTTGGCTCAACCATTAGTGTACCCGCGACGGGGAATGACATGGTTGGCGCATGGAAGCCATAATCCATTAAGCGCTTGGCGATGTCTTCTTCACTGATCCCGCTTTGCTCTTTTAATGGGCGAATATCAATAATACATTCGTGCGCGACACGACCATTATGACCACGATATAAAATGGAGTAGTGTGGACGCAGGCGCTCCATAATGTAGTTGGCATTAAGAATCGCCAATTTGGTTGCTTGTTCTAATCCGCTTGAGCCCATCATGGTGATATAAGCCCAAGAAATAGGCAAAATGGACGCACTGCCTAAATCCGCGGCAGAAACGGCGTATTCCGTGCCTTCCACACCACCTTCAATATGCCCGGGTAAGAAAGGCGCTAAATGAGATTTAACCCCAATCGGTCCCATGCCTGGACCACCACCACCATGTGGAATACAGAAGGTTTTATGCAGGTTAAGGTGCGACACATCTGAACCAATAAAACCGGGAGAGGTGAGGCCAACTTGTGCGTTCATATTGGCACCGTCGAGATACACTTGGCCGCCAGCTTGGTGCACCATTTCACACACTTGGCGTACTTGTTCTTCATAGACGCCATGAGTGGAAGGATAGGTGATCATGATCGCGGAAAGATTTGCACGATGTTTGTCGATTTTGGCCGCCAGATCAGTCAGATCAACGTTACCATTATTATCGCATTTCACGACCACCACTTTCATCGATAACATGGAAGCGGTCGCTGGGTTAGTACCGTGAGCCGAACTTGGGATTAAACACACATCGCGGTGTCCTTCCCCCCGGCTTTGGTGATAACGCTGAATAGCAATCAGACCCGCATATTCACCAGAAGCGCCAGAGTTTGGTTGCAGTGAAAAAGCGTCGTAACCGGTAATTTGGCATAATTTCTGTTTAAGGTCGTTAGCCAGTGCGGCGTAACCTTGCGCTTGCTGTTTTGGTGCAAACGGATGTAACGCGCCAAATTCTGGCCAAGTGACCGGAATCATTTCAGCGGTTGCATTGAGCTTCATGGTGCAGCTGCCAAGTGGGATCATACCGTGAGCCAAAGAGAAATCTTTATTTTCCAGTTTCTTCATATAGCGCAGCATTTGCGTTTCGCTATGATGCGTGTTGAACACAGGATGAGTAAGGAAGCTTGATTGGCGGCGGCAAGATTCAGGAATCGCGGCAAATTCATTGTCAGTAATGGCGGTCGATAAATCGTCAATCGTTTCGTTAACGTCAAAAACATCAAATAGGGCTTTGATATCTTCAACCGTCGTCGTTTCATCCAAGCTAATACCAATTTGCTGCGCCGATTTACGTAGATTCATTCCGGCTAGTTGTGCTTGCTGATAAAGCTTTTCTGTTGCCGAACCAGTGTTGATGGTTAACGTATCAAAAAAGCTATGATGATCTAACTCATAGCCCGCTTTGGTTAAACCGGCGGCAAGAATCGCTGTTAAATGATGGGTTCTACGAGCGATGGTTTTAAGGCCTTCAGGACCATGGTACACCGCGTAGAAAGCGGCCATATTCGCCAGTAGTGCCTGTGCGGTACAAATATTTGAGGTGGCTTTTTCACGGCGAATATGCTGCTCACGAGTTTGCATCGCCATACGCAACGCTTGATTGCCTTTGGCATCGATGGAAACCCCAATCACGCGACCAGGCATCGTGCGCTTATGGGCGTCACGAGTGGCCATGAATGCGGCATGTGGACCACCATAGCCCATTGGTACGCCAAAGCGTTGTGCTGAACCAATCACGACATCAGCACCCATTTCTCCGGCCGGTTTAAGCAGTACACTGGCCAGCAAATCGGTGGCAACGGTGACCAAAGTTTTATTATGATGCGCTTGTTCGATGATGGCAGTTAAATCGCGCACTTCCCCGCGAGTATTTGGGTATTGCAGTAATGCGCCAAACACATCTTGCTCCGCCAAACTCTCGATAGGCGCGACATTCACTTCAAAGCCAAGGAATCCAGCTCGGGTTTTGATGACTTCAATCGTCTGAGGATGGACATCGTCCGCGACAAAAAAGACGTTACTTTTGCTTTTACCAGCGCGATGGCATAACGCCATGGCTTCTGCGGCCGCTGTCGCTTCATCTAATAATGACGCGTTGGCGATCTCCATACCCGTTAAGTCGATGATCATTTGTTGATAGTTAAGCAGCGACTCTAAGCGACCTTGAGAGATTTCAGGCTGATAAGGAGTATAAGCCGTGTACCAACCAGGATTTTCTAGTACATTGCGTAAAATAACGTGAGGTGTAAACGTGTTGTAGTAACCTTGACCAATAAAAGTACGCTTAATCTGGTTTTGTTGAGCAAAGGCTTTCAGCGTCGCGAGCATGTTGGTTTCACTTTGCGGCTCACCAATATCAAGGGCGGCTTCTAAGCGAATATTAGCGGGGACGGTTTCGTTAATTAGCGCATCAAGACTCGAAGCCTGAATAGTGGCTAACATGGTCTGTTGATCATTGACGCGTGGTCCGTTATGGCGTGCAATAAATTCGTTTTGTGTGCTTAGGCGGTGCAGTAACTCGGTCATTTTCCCTTACCTATAGATAGAGCTGTAGTATGGCTTACCATCATGTTCGATAACGCTAATTATACCGATAAGCGTTGACGGATAATTGGTATCACTGGGTTGCCGTGAATAAGAATCATGATGAAAAGCTGCCTTGGTCTTCACTATATCAAGTGGCTTCGACCTATTAGGTGGCAGCTTGTTGATCAATTAATCTTCTTCAATCAACGTCAGATATTCATCGGCATCTTTAAGATCATCGAGTTCAGAAGCATCGGACATTTTAATTTTAACAATCCAGCCAGATTCATAAGGCTCTTCATTGATCAGCTCTGGGCGATCGGATAGTTCTTCGTTAATTTCGATAACCATGCCCGATACCGGAGCATAAATGTCAGATGCCGCTTTGACCGATTCAACCAAGGAAAAATTATCTCCTGCGTCAAATTCACTCTCTAGCTCGGGCAACTCGACAAACACCACATCACCCAGCATCGCTTGGGCATGTTCTGAAATTCCAATCGTGACGGTACCGTCGCCGTTATCACGCACCCATTCATGGCTATCAGTAAACTTCAGTGTTTTATCCATTGTTTTTTCTCCAAATTGGTAGCGAACGCTCGCCGAGCGAGTGTGCAATAGTTCAAAAAGAACTTTTGTGTGCTTGCTCACTGAATTGAGCCAATCTGTTCTTTTTGAGGGTATTGAACGTCATTGAACCAAACGATTGCTTGGCTAACATGTTGGTAACATACCCCTTGCCAAATCAACAATCAATTAAAAATTTCCTATAGGAAACAAGAGTGCTGTTTTTGCTACTTAAAGCACGCTTTACTTGCGAGTGACACTTTTTTCTGTGTTAGGCTTGATGCACAATGATACTTATTGATAGCGGTTCACTACAGGATAATAAGCATGACAGAGCCCATTCATGATGAGTATCCATCCATGACATTAGCTAAAGAAGATCGCTCAGAAAACATCGAGCCACTTAAATTAGGGCCACGCATTAAGCAAGTTAGAGCGAATTTGGGAATTACCCTAGAAGAGGCGAGTCAGAGAACGGGATTGGCTCGCTCTACCTTAAGTAAAATAGAGAACGAGCAGATTTCGCCGACCTTCCAAGCGATGCAAAAACTCGCGCATGGATTGCAAATCGATATGCCTCAACTCTTTGATCCACCAAAGAAAATTATCGCTACTGGTCGTCGAGATATTACCCGTAGTGGACTAGGGAAGCCACATCCAACGCCTACTTATGAACATGAGCTATTGGCAATACAGTTGACCAATAAAAAAATGATGCCGTTCAAAAGCACCATCCGCGCTCGAGATTTTAGCGATTATCCCGATTGGGTAAGGCATGACGGTGAAGAGTTCCTGCTAATTTTGAGCGGTGAGGTGCTGTTCTATAGTGAGTTTTATGAGCCAGTGCCTCTTAGCGAAGGCGATAGTGTCTATTATGATGCGACGATGGGGCATATGTTAGTGTCTGTTAGTGAGCAAGACGCCTTGATTTTATGGGTTACGGCAAAGTAACGGACCTGTCGGTTGAAGCCATTTTGTTGCAAAGACGGGTAAGTAAATTGTGATCTAAGTGTTAATTCTCGCAGCGTGTCTTGGCTGCAACTTGTTCGGCAATCAAAATAAGCGCATGCTTGTTTTTCTTGTTTATTATTGGAAACTTAAGCCAAACACTTGAGCGTGATGATATGGCTATCAAGAGAGCGCTCAATCAACTGGCGGCTTGATCGGCAACTCGCCACATGGAGAAAACAATGACGCAACAACCCCACTCAAATTCGCTACTGACTACTCCTTTGCATGCTGTGCACGTTGAATTAGGCGCAAAAATGGTCCCTTTTGCTGGGTATGATATGCCGGTTCAATACCCGCTCGGTGTTAAAAAAGAGCATTTACATACGCGTCAAGCGGCTGGATTGTTTGATGTTTCACACATGGGACAATTGCGTTTGCATGGTGTTGATGCGGCCGCGGCTTTAGAGCGTTTAGTTCCGGTTGATGTCATCGATTTACCGGTTGGTAAGCAGCGTTATGCGATTTTCACCAATCCACAAGGTGGTATTTTAGATGATTTGATGGTGGCCAACTTAGGCGATCATCTTTTTTTAGTGGTTAATGCAGCCTGTAAAGCACAGGATATAGCCCATTTAACCGCGCATTTACCTGCTGGGGTCCACTTGGAAGTCATTGAAGACAGAGCACTACTTGCTCTGCAAGGTCCAAAGGCGGCTCAGATATTGGCTCAGTGGCAACCTGCGGTAGCAGATATGCGTTTTATGGATATCCAAACTTTAGCGATCAACGGCATTGAATGCATTGTCAGCCGTAGTGGGTATACAGGAGAAGACGGCTTTGAAATCTCCGTACCTGCTGATAAAGCTGTCGCGTTTGCACAAGCATTAGCGGAGCATTCCGACGTCGAATGGATAGGCCTTGGAGCTCGTGATTCGCTACGTTTAGAGTGTGGCCTGTGTTTGTATGGTCATGATTTGGATGAAACCACCACGCCAGTAGAAGCCAGTCTGCTTTGGGCGATACAACCCGTGCGCCGGATCGGTGGCGAACGGGCTGGAGGGTTTCCCGGTGCTGAAATCATTCTTAAACAGATAGAGAGCAAACAGGTTGATCGTAAGCGAGTGGGATTAGTGGGCCAAACTAAAGCGCCTGTTCGGGAAGGAACAGAGTTGTTCGATTCTGATGGTAATAAAGTGGGTATCGTTACCAGTGGAACCGTTGGGCCGACAGCAGAGCAGCCTATTTCAATGGGGTATGTTCGAGCGGATCTGGCGGTGATAGGTCATGAGTTGTTTGCTGAAGTCCGTGGTAAAATGCTGCCGATGACGATTGAGAAGATGCCATTCGTCCCCCAACGTTATTATCGAGGATAGCGAATTATTTACTTTTCTCTTCTCGATTAATGTTAAGAATAGAGCAGTACGACCATGCTGCTTTATTCTTCTTTTCGCTCAAAGGTCTTAATTTTTCAATGACTCACTCGGTAATTGTTTGCAAAATACCACGAGTCTAATGGTTTTCTTTTCTCTTTCCTTCTTACAATTTGAATCGCTAATTAGGTTGGATCAGTTCGCCGATTCTAATCTTATTATTGACCTCTGTTTATCGAGGTTGATGACGCACTATTCACTTGCTGTATCAAGTTTTTTGGGTTGATTCCGTGATCTAGAACTACACTTTAATTATCTTACTTAGCTAGATATATGAGGTGTTTATGATAAAGAACCCCATTCAAATGGTTATTTTATGCCTCACGCTATCGATGAGCCCCATGGTTTTTGCTGAGCTGACATCACGTATCGTTAATGGTAAACCGACGACGATTACCACTTATCCTTCATTCGTTAGCTTATTTTATGATCGTATTGAATATGATCGCCGCTACAGTGCGGCGAGTTTTTGTGGTGGAACTTTGCTTGACGATCGACACGTATTAACTGCAGCGCACTGTTTGTTTGATGGAAGAGGAAAGTTAGATATTCCGTGGCTACTCTTTACCGTGGTGACCCAAGTCGATAATGAATCGGATTTTCCTAACGGTAATATCATCACAGTACGTGGTGAAGCGTTTTTCTATCATCCCAATTACGATGATTCCGTTAACTCATTATGGGCGAACGATATCGCGATAATCCGTTTAGAACGAGGGCTAAATGGGCAAGGGTTTGTTAATCGACCGACGAGCCAAGCTTATCGACTTGGATTTAATGGCAATGATGATGACGATAATGACAGTATTTTTGAAGCGGTAGGTCACGGTAATACGCGATCAGGATTTGATGAAGATGACCGATTACTGTTTACCACTATGCAGTATGTGTCTAATGCTCGTTGTCAGTTAGATATTACGCCATTCGCGTTAGCGTTAAATCCCCATCACCTCTGCTTTAAAGGGGACGGCATTAATCCTGATAGCCGTCTTGCTAATGGGACTTGTCAAGGGGATTCGGGAGGTCCTATCTACTGGAATAATGCCGGTCATTTAGTGCAAGTGGGCATCACAAGTTTTGGCCCAGCGGAATGTGGCGTAGGTTTCTCACAATCACAGGTTACCTCGGTATTTACGGAGATTTATGGCTATCGTCAATGGATAGATCAAGTATTGAATGGACAATTGACGGCCAACTATATCGTTACAGAAGAAGCGCGTTTAGCATTTTTAGCGGGGAGTGGTAATTCATCGGTTTCTCCTTCACCGATTGCTACAGACTCGGGGAGTATTGCGTCGCCGAACGCTTCGGGAGGTGGTGCTATTGATGGCTTGTTCAGCGCTGTACTATTGCTTTTAGGGTACGCACGTTATCAGCAAAAGAGGAAGTGATACGTTTAATTGAGTAGGGTATAGCGGCTGGCGGTGGCTAAAGAAAGAGGTTTCGAGAACCAGTAACCTTGTAGATAGTTGACACCCATTTGGCAAAATTTTTGCTGCATTGCACTGTTTTCTATCCCTTCAATCACAATATCCATGCCTCTTGAGCGGCATAGCTGCACAATAAATCGCAAATACTCTTCAGAGGCGGTATTCGTGAGTGTTTTCAAAGCCATTGTTCGATCAATTTTGATCTGATTTAGGGGCAAATCAAAGAAGCTATAAATGGAACTTAAGCCAGCGCCAAAATCATCCAATGACAGTTGAAACCCCATCTTACTGAGCGTATTCAGTTGATTTAAAGCATGTCGGTTACCATCCAATATCACGGTTTCGGTCAGCTCGAGCACGATGGATGAAGGGCAGACGCCAGCGGCATCAGCCATCATTTTGATATTGGCAGGGAAATTACTGTTGAGTAGTTGCAAAACAGACACATTGACGTTCACTCGCGTACTTGAACCATGTTGAACATGGTAATGATGAATAAACTGACAAGCTTTTTCAAAGACTTGATAGCCTAACTCGGTGATCAGTCCCTTTTTTTCCGCTACCGGAATAAACTCATCTGGATAAATTTCACCAAACTCTGACGACCGCCAACGAACTAAAGCTTCAAAGCTGGCGACTTTACCAGTTTGCGCATGAATGATGGGTTGAAATTTAACCGACAAAGAGTGATGACATAACGCTTCTTTTAAACCGCGTTCAATAAAAAAGTAGCGATCCACTGTATGCTGAGTTTTCCCTGCGTAAATCTCGATTCTTGAGCGACTTTTTTCTCCCGCGTACTGACAGGTTTGTGCCGCAATATTGAGAATTTGTACCGCGCTGAGTTGATCCGAAAAATGCGGTAAAACACCAATGTTCATTCGGTCACCCAATAGGTGACCTTGCTCTTGAGCAGAGTGAGAGTAACGCTCAAGAATCGATTGACACAATAGAGGTAAATCTTGGTCTGACACGGATTCGCGTAATAAAATAGCAAAATCGTCGGAACGTACGCGATACAGTGTCGAGTGGTGATGAATCAGATTACTTAACGCATTATGCATATGATGAAGAATATGTTGAATGACTTCAGCGCTGTACTGATTTAGGTAGGATTTAATATCTTCAATTTGAATATATATCAGTGTCGCTGGCGATGCAGCACGTTTAGCATCATCAATGTCTCGCAATAACTTTGTGGTATTCGGCATACCAGAAACCACATCATAAAATGCGGCTTGTTGCAGAAAAGACGTCATCTTTTTTTGTTCAGAAATATCTCGATGACTGCCGACCATAAACATTTCACCGTTTTCGACTTTAGTTACCGCAGTACCCAGTAACCAGATATAGCGACCATCAACGGTTTTTGCGCGATATTCAGTGGTGACTCGACTTTCCTGATTAAGATGACCATCGACGCGTTGTTCTAGTGCCATCCTATCGAGTGGGTGAACCAACGCCATCCAATTTTCTAAACCAATAGTGGCCGAATTAAAGCCAAACTGCTGATAAAAACTCGGATTATAAAAAGTCATGGTTCCATATCGGTCCATATGGAAAATACCTTCACTAAAGATATCGAAGATATGAATCAAACGCTGTTGGTGACGACTGAGAAGTGAATGAGGCGGTTCGATAGTGTTTTCTTCTGTCAACAACATGCCAGTACACCTGATCTTAATATTGTTATCCGTAACCTACTATAACGTGTCGTTCAGTAGCGCTCAATTAACAATGTGTATTATCAGTCAGTTATAAGTCAAATTTGTGATAATTAAGGAAATCTCGATGAGTTTTCTTGAGTTTAAGAAGATGATGCTCGATTCGATAAAATTGACCACAGCTAGGTTGAGCCCGGCTGTGGTCAAAAGTGATGACGTCTCTTCAGTCATTGTTTTATGTCATGCACGAAGGTGGGTTAGAGAGATTAACGATCCCAATACGCTTCTTCTAAACTGTCTTCGCGTTCAGGTAATGAACTCGATAGACGAGGTGAGTGCTGTGTTAAAACTTCATAGCTGACTCGGTTGGCATAACGGCAAACCTGCGAAAGAGATGAATACGTTAGATAAGGTAACGCATGTTTTGCTGAGTTAGGCACATTGTTTTGATGATAGCGGTTCGCTGCCATATCATGCAGCAAAGCGGACAGAGCACCATCACCAGCGCCATTGGTATTTTTGATTTCTAATGGGCCACCTAAATAGGGGCCAATATGCGAATAGACTTTTACTGGCTGTTGACAATCTTCCTTACGCATCGCGCGGCTAAATTCATAGCGGTTAAATTCAGGAATGTTACCAGGCAGTAGTGGTAGTTCAGTATCACGTTTTGCTGAATCATCAACATAACCTGCCATGTATAATCCAACAGGGCCAGCAGTGCACAATACTAAATCCACCCAATCTAAGGCTTTATTGGCAGCTAAGAGCGGATCTTTCTCTCCGGTTAAGGCTTCCCCTTCTTCTTCATTCATCGCTAAGACGGTGACATGTTGCTTAAGATATTCTTGCCACCAAGTTTGATTACCTTCGATGACGTATTTTGTCCCCAAGGTCAATACCACGGGTACATGATGAGCCTTGGCTAATCCAATAGCTCGTTGTACCGCTTGTGGCATCGGATCTTCGGCTTTACCACGCATCAGATAAGAAGAGACGACCAATGCAGAAGCTTTAGCAAAGACTTCTTCAGGAATACTCTCGGCGCGCAGCTTATTCATATGCCCTTCGTTAATCGCAAACGTTCGTTCACCATCTTCTGAGATCAAGGTATAGCAACGACCGATTGGACCATCCACCGTTTGTAGATGGTTTAGATTCATGCGTGAAGAGGTTTGACATAAATATCGATAGGCGTAAGAGCTCACTTCGATATTTTTAGACATGACACCCAGTAAGACAGATTTACTATCGGCGAGCACAGAATAGTTGTGCAGCGTATTACCAATGGTATCACCCGGGTATAAATGGGTAATGAGTTTGCGTTCGATCAGTTCTTCGTAAAGAGCGTCGGCTTGACTCTCTTCTAAAACCAGCGAGTGGCCTTTGCTTAATTGATATTTGGCTAAAAAAGCATCATCTACTCTGGCTTCAATATCAACAATCGTTTGCCCAACACCAACCACAGTTGGATGACGAAGCTTAGGCGTTTGTTGTATTTGGTTTACAAGTGGATCACGGGCGTGAATAGGGAAGTAGTGTTTCGATTTGCGTTGTCCGGGAAACTTCATGTCCAGAGTCATTGGTAAGGAAAAGTTTCGCGGATATTATCACAAAAAAATGAAACAATTTATAATATTTACATTATTGCGAGGTTCGCTCAGGAGAGAGGAACCAAGCTTGTTTGCGATGGTTGCTCTTATTGGTGATAAAACCATCGCTAAAGTTTATCTATCTCTAAGGAGTCGTATGAGCCACGGGTGGTTGATAAGCCGCGGTTCCCCACAATGGCACAGTGGAAAGACTGTGCTTAAAGCTACCTGAAGTCTCTTTAGTCGAGTAAGACACATACATTAAGGTTTGCGTTTGCGGATCATAAATACGTCGGATTTTCATGCTTTTAAAGAAAATGCTCTTCGATTTTTTAAACACGACCTCACCAGATTTGGATTTGTCGATGTTAGCGATCATCTGTGCAGTAATTTCTCCGGTTTGGCGGCACGAAATTGATGAGTCAGAAGGATCGGCTAGGCTCAAATCTGCTTCAATACTGGCAATATGGCAGGTGACCCCCGTAACGATGGGATCCGTTAAATGATGGAGTTTAATGTCTTTCATGGTAAACAAGCCTAAGCTGACATCACCGACGGCAGAGCGATCACAGCCGGATAGTAATAAAGTACTTACGGCTAGGATGGTTAATTTTTTGAGCATATCTGGGATCCTCGACAAAACAGAGCATGATAATAACAGTAAGCAAAACAAAAGCGTGTAGATAACTGTGCTATGATAGGAAAAATATTGAGAACCTATCCTAACTTTGCCTCTTCACCCTGCGATGGGTAAGTGCTTTGGGCAAAATTGCTCGCCAAAGAAGAAACGACTATGACACATTTATCTTCATCTAACGACATGCAAGCGCTGATTGATGCGAAGAATCAATGGCTGTATGACCAGGTTGATGTCCAGTTCCCGACGCCAGAAAGTCTGCAAGGCCTTACGGTTTATCAGACATTAAATCAAGCCTTACCCAGTGAAGCGTTTACGGCGCAGCATCACGTTGCCGAGAGTCATTTAGCGGCCATTTATTTGGTGGACTTTCATCGTTTAACCATTATGTTTGCGTTATTACAAGCGACGCGTTGTGAGCAAGCGGCCCAACAAGCTTTATTAGTCGAGTTTTTCACGCAGATCATTTATTCGCCGCCTTGTCGCTTATATTTGGGATTTGCTGACGCTCAACCAATAGCTGCTGCCATTGTGACCTATGATGGCTCGTCACTGCTTATCTCTGATGTGGTGATGCAAAACAACCCGATCTTTACCTCTAGTGATGAGTTTGTTTCTGCTGTCGTGGCTAAATATCAGCAAGAAAACCTAGTCTCCGGTTCTATCTATATTGAGCATTCCCAGCCATAACACTTTTCGGCGTCGTTGAGTTATTGCATTCATCTTGCTTCTATAGGAGAGAATCGTGATGTTGCTTGAAGATACGGGATTATTGTCGGTCTTTTCCTTTATTTTGTTAACTCTATCATCCGAGTGCTATCTCATCGGTATACACTACTTTGGGGCTTATCCCTTTCCCCTGAAGTCGCCTTGGTGTTGATGATTAACGCTATGGGTTATCAATCAATGATCGGCAATGAGTGATAAGGTTAAATCACATAGGGATTGTTTAACTGCCGTTAGCCATCACAAAGCATAATAAGGACAGCCATGAAAAACCGTACCATTCGCTGTGTGATTTTTGATTGTGAAGGAACGTTGATTGATAGCGAGCGTTTGAGCTGTATCGCGCTAGTGCGAGTGTTTAATGAGCTGGGTGTTTCATTAACGCTTGAGAATGTTTTGCAGCATTTTTCTGGTGGTAAAATTGCCGATATTCTGGTTAATACCTGTCAATTTGCAGGTATCAGTGCTGATATTGATCAACTAGAACTTCGTTACCGGCAAGAGCTTACCTCATTGTTTGATACTGAGCTTAAGCCTATGCCAGGGGCGATTAATTTATTAGAGCAGCTCAAACGGCATAATATTGAATATTGTGTTGCTTCAAATGCGCCACACGACAAAATGGTCGCTGAATTAAGATTAGCGGGTCTAGAGCGCTATTTTACTGGTGGGCGCATTTATTCCGCCTTTGAGGCGAATAGTTGGAAACCTGAACCCGATCTGGTGCGCTACTGTGCCATGAGTATGGGATTCTCATTAGCGGATTGCGTATACGTCGATGATACACCGAAAGGTGTTGAAGCGGGGATCCGGGCTGGAGTTGTGACGTTCCAACTGTGTTCACCGCTACTTGTTCATCCTGTATCGCATGCTGATGTCATTGCCCTTGATCA
Source organism: Vibrio sp. A8-1 (assembly GCF_013048685.1). NCBI lineage: Bacteria > Pseudomonadati > Pseudomonadota > Gammaproteobacteria > Vibrionales > Vibrionaceae > Vibrio > Vibrio sp. A8-1. Next base: position 58,321 of record NZ_VHTC01000020.1, on the reverse strand, counting down.
TTTGGATCAATTAATGGCGTTTCTTAACTACTCATTAACCGATAGCAGGCAAGCTCAGGCTCTTAAGCGCTGAGCATTTTATGCTGCTATTTTTCGTGTCAATGCTGAGTTGGGGTTAAGGGATGCAACTGATGGGGGAGATAAGTGGCTGCCAGTGTGACAGGTGGTTTACTTAATAAGACTTGTTGTTGGATCTGCGGCAACTGATGGGTATGAAAACCGCATTGTGCGCAAAAAAACTTTTCGCCATTCTGAGAGATGAAAAACTCGTCATGTTGACATAATGGGCAAGCGTCAATATCAATTTTTGGGGTTATTGTTGTCATAATTGTTACTCAGCAGCATGAAAAAAATTGCTCATCTTCCCTCTCTTACCTTGAAGCTGCGACAAACTTCGCCATTCGCTTCATTCTTGAAATTATTTTCACCATTCCAAGCAGTATCGGGGGTTACTTTTATTAGGTCATCTATTCATCTTATCTGATGCTATACCCTTTCTACTTGAAGGTTCAGCGGTATTAGCTACGTTCGTTCACCCCAATCACATCGTTTGCGCTCATGGGGATTCACTCACTTGCCGCCTTCCTGCAACTTCAAGTCGTTTGGGTATACAGCAAGGATGGCGGTTTTTATTATCAGCAATTTTCCGCGCTCTAAGCATGAGTGTTTAGGAATAGTGCATTAAGCATAATCGGCTTTGTGACGATACTGAGTAAATAAAGATGGCTTTGATTCATTTTTGAGAGTGGTTTCATATTTTCTGTTTTATTTGTGATATTGATCGGTTGAGGTGATTTTTTGTTCTGCTTCAGTAAGCCAGATAAGTGGCAAAATGAGGATTTACATTCAACAATTACATGAGAAGCGCAGACCAGTTCAAAAACTGACGCTAAGCTGCAGATGGAAACTCGACAAATGCCTAGCTTTAGCTTTGAATGGGAATGAGACAACGTAGCGTGAGTAGAGTATGGCGAATTCACAGGCTTTGAGTACCACCTTTCAAACCTATATGGAAAACCCTTTGTTATGGCCGATCCTAGAAGTTTTGAAGCGGCAATCTTCTGGTTGGAAGGTACATACCTTAGCGGCTCATCTTAGCGAGCAGGGTTTAATTCCTGTGCTTGATAGTGCTGCTGATAAAGATCTTTTTAAGCGAAACTTTCTGATCATGAACGCGTTATACCAGTTACAAGAGATGTTGTATCCGAAAAACTGGTTACAAGTTGAAGCGATGGATATTGCGCTATTGCCAGTATTTAGTCATTCGCACTATGCGATAGATCCTGATGATCCACTGCGTGATTATTATTCGCGTTGGGAGCACTATGAAGTCAGTGAAGGGGAAGTGAAGCGGTTACTGAATGAATTTTGGACCCGTTATCAGCGTTTTGTGGGTGGGGACGACATTAAAACCCTCGATCGTTCTCAAGCTTTACGATTATTTGAATTGCCCGCTGATGCCTCTTCTTTTGAAATTCGTAAGACTTGGCGTCGATTAGCGTTGCGTTGGCACCCGGATCGCGATAATGGTAATGCTGCTCAATTTCGAATCTTGTGCGCCGCTTGGAATGTCTTGAGGCATGAGCATTAGATAGGATTGAGCATTTATCGTCGTTGTATAATATCCCCAACTCACAGAAACGGTTTGTTATCATGTGTGTTGAGGATATTGAAAATGACCATCTTTAAGCGACGTGGATTATTCGGCTATTTTAAATTGTGCTTTACGTAGACGATTTAAGGTGGCCATCGCATCTAAAATACGTGGTTTCGCCAAATCGCCTTGATTGGGCATCTTGCTGTACCATTCACCTTCCAATAATGCCTCCAGCTCTCGTGCCGGATGAGTTGCCCAACCAGGCTGCTGGGCAAGTTGAAAACAAAGCCAGCCGATAGCGTTAATCTCCGCAGAGGACTCTAACTGTTCCAGTGCCGAGATATCAGCAAATTCTTTACCAAAGCGTAGTGAACTGGTGCCTTTAGCCGATACTCTAAATTTACCCTCTGCCAATATTTTTTGTAAAACACTGCGGTTTAATGATCGAGGAGGGAAAGCGGTTAATGGCGTTTCACACTCATTGCGACGTAAGGTTGGATGCTGTTGGATCACTTGTTGTGCTTTCGCAGTAACATCGATCGCTTGATAATCATGCATTTGAATCACGGTATCTGCGATATCTAAATAATCTCCCGAACCACCCATGACTAACAAGGTTGAAATGCCGAGTTCATCTCTTAATTGACCAATTCTATCCACCAATGGCGTGATGGGTTCATCGCCTTTCGCGACTAAAGCCTGCATTCTTTCATCACGGATCATAAAGTTGGTGGCAGAAGTATCTTCATCAATCAACAGAGTGCTTGCGCCTGCTTCAATAGACTCTTGTAACCAAGCGGCTTGTGAGGTTGAGCCTGAAGCATCTTGAGTACTAAAATCATGGGTGTTTTTACCCATAGGTAGATGATTGATGTAATTTGATAAGTTTAAGTTGTGAACACAACGTCCTTCTTCCGCACGAATTTTCATGGCTTGCGGATCGGTCACGATACCTTCTCGACCATCTCCGGGGATGTGATTGTAAATCGAACGCTCTAATGCGGTTAATAAGGTTGATTTACCATGAAAACCACCACCGACGATTAAGGTAATACCTTTAGGAATTCCCATGCCGGTGATCGGGCCTTGGTTTGGCGTCGTAAGTGTTATCTGCAGGGTTTTTGGCGCTTGAAAAGGCACCGCTTCTTTCATCGGTAGATCGCAGTTACCCGCAACACGAGGTAAGACACTACCATTAGCAACAAAAGCAACCAATCCATTAGCTGATAACTGATCACGCAGCGCTTGCTGATCTTCAATCACTTGGCAATGGGTAATCAACGCGGGTTTATCCAGTTCACGCTCTAAGGTGGCTCGACGGATAAATTTTGGCAGATGAAACGTTAAAATATTAATGGCTTTTTTGGCCAAAATATCACGACCTTCTGCGGGTAAATTGATTCGAAAACGAAGCTCAATACCTTGTTGATTGAACAGAACAGACGTGCTGTCCAATACGGTTTGCCCAGTCAATGAGATAGATAGGCTGTTTTCTTGTTTGGCTAATTCAGCAAAGCGGCGAGCGATAAAGTCGCGGGCGGCTTGTTGATATGTGGCTGAGCAGTCTTTTAACCACTCTAATCCAGTCAGTGACCAAGCACGTTGTGCTCGCAAACGAGAGGCTGATGCGTAAGGATCGGACTGAACGTGATCGATAGACAGGGTAAAATCACCAAAGTCATACTGGCCCTTAATTTTCTGATAGGCACGGTAGTTCTGTTTTTCGAGTTTTTTCAGGTTTGCAATTAATAGATCCATCTCGAGTATCACTTATTGAGAATGACAAAGGCGCGATTATAGGGACCGCTATAGACAGAGTAAAGCAATCATCCGATCTTCTCATCACCTTTACCTGTTAAGGTTTACGGCTTTACTGGTTTAGTACTATCATCTCCAAGCGCCAACTTATCGATACATCATGGGGAGATGATGGTTGATTGACGGAGTAGAACACCCATCACATGTTAAATGTGGTCCATAAAGGGCGAAAGGTCGACGTCTTGTTGGTAGTCAATCTCAGGAAAACCAAAGCCGTTTAAGCGTAAAAATTCTTGCTTGAAGCCTTGATAGTCACCCAATTCAGTGAAGTTAGAGCCATTCATTTGATGAACCAGATCTTGAACTTGTGCTTGAGTATCAGGAGCTAATTCCCATTCATCGACTCGCACTAATCGTTCACTGTCGACGGGAACAGGCTTACCTGTATAAAGCTTATCGCTAAATAGACGTTGCATTTGCTCAATACACCCTTCGTGGGTGCCTTTTTGTTTCATCACGCGATACAAGGCAAGCATATAGGGGGTAAATGCGGGGATAAACACACTGGCTTTGGTTACTAATGCTTTACAGACAGCGGCGTAAGCGTTGCCATCGTAATTAGCGAGTTTCAAGTTTAAAGCATGGCTGGTTTGGTGCAGATCGACTTTTGCTCGGCCTAATGTGCCATCAAGGTAGATAGGATGAGTCAGTTCAGAACCCACGTAAGAGAACGCTATGGTTTTACATCCTTGGGCTAAAGAATCATGGTTAATCAATGTGTCGATCCAGTTTTCCCAATCTTCGCCGCCCATCACTTTTAACGTGTCTGCAATTTCTTGTTCTGACGCTGGCGCTAAGGTGGTGTCTAGCCACTGATCATTTTCTAATAAGACCGTGGCACCCGTAACACTGTCACCAATCGGCTTGATGACTGAATGCCAAAATTCTTCGCTATCGCCTTTGCGGCGCATACCACTGGCAATACTATAAATCACTAAATCGACTTCACCTTCAAAATAGGTTTCAATCGCTTCCACCACTTGGTCTCTGATGTTTTTCGAAAAAACGTCACCAGTAATATTAATCGCTACTCGTCCGGCTTGTTCGGCGTATTGTTTAAAAAAATGATTATTATAAAACCCCGCGCTGCCAACGCCTTTACTCGAAGGTCCGCGTTCTAATGAAACACCGATGGTATCGGCGTCTGCACCACCAAAGGTCAAGGCAATGCGAGCGGCGAGCCCAAAGCCGGATGAAGCGCCTAAGATCAATACTCGCTTAGGGCCTTGACTGATCGATGGCGCGGATTTTACGTAATGAATTTGTTGAAGAACGGCTTGCTGGCATCCATAGGGATGAGCAGAGCGAGCAACCATGCCTTGAATGAGTGGTTCAATGCGCATAAAGATGGCCTGTGTGCAGTGGATGAACCAATAAAATAACGTAAAGCATGGTAAAGTTTATTGAGCTGAACCATTAAATCAGACAGTTTTAGGCAATTTACGGTTGCTAGGGTGATTAAATCGTCAAGCTGGTGTTGCCGTCATGAATGATTATTTACAGTAACGGCGCGAGTTTTTGGGCCATAAATTGAGCGATCCAAGGTTGAGCGGCTGAGTTTGGGTGTAGCCCATCGCTCATCATCCACTCGGGGTTGATGATCACTTGCTCAAGGAAAAAATCGATCAGAGGTAGGTCAAACTCTTTGGCTAAGCGAGGGTAGACGTCAGCAAATGAGTCACTGTAACGTTTACCATAGTTGGGCGGTGTTTTAATTTGCATTAACACAGACTGTGCATTGGCTTGTTTAATTTGTTCGATCATTGTGCGCAGATTATTTTCTACTACTTGAGGTGGAAAACCACGTAAGCCATCATTCGCGCCAAGGGTAATCAGTACGGTTTGAGGTTGATGCTGCTCAAGTAGTGAAGGAAGTCTCGCTAACCCGTTACCTGTGGTATCTCCAGAAATGCTGCCGTTAATAATCGTAACCTCGTGGTGTGATGCTAATTGGCTTTCAAGTAAGGTCGGCCATGCTTGCTCAATCGGCATTTGATAGCCTGCGCTCAAACTATCACCCAAAATTAGTAAGGTTTGACTGCGTGCCGTCGTTGTAAATAGCATCATGCTAGAAAAAATAAACCCTAAAAATAACAAAGGAAGTCGTTTCGCCATGCAAAGCTCCGTTAGCTCAGTACCATCTGTAATTTCAGTACAGTCGGTTTCAAAAGTGGTCTCCACTGAACAGGAGACCTTGACCATTCTTCATGATATTAATCTTACCATCGGTGCTGGTGAAAGCGTAGCGATTGTCGGTAGCTCTGGCGCAGGTAAATCAACCCTAATGACGTTATTAGCCGGTTTAGATACGCCAACACAAGGCGAAGTGTATCTACTTGGTCAGGGACTCTCTTCACTCGATGATGAAGCGAGAGCGGCGATCCGCAGTCAATCGATTGGGTTTGTATTCCAGAGTTTTTTACTGATCCCAAGCTTATCGGCGCTCGATAATGTCACTCTACCTTGCCTGTTAAAAGGGGAACCTGAAAATCGAGCGCGAGCTGAGGCGTTATTGACCTCGGTTGGTCTTGCTCACCGTTTACACCATTCACCCAATCAACTGTCTGGCGGTGAGCAGCAGCGCGTTGCCCTTGCTCGGGCCTTTATGGTTGAACCTCAAGTGCTGTTTGCCGATGAACCCACCGGCAATTTAGATCAAGAAACGGCCAGTAAAGTGATTGATTTGCTGTTTGAACTCAATCAACAACATGGCACAACGCTAGTGTTGGTGACTCATGACCCTAAACTGGCAGCACGTTGTCAGCGCCGCTTTTACATGCAAGCGGGTAAGTTGGAGGAACGCGAGTGAAAACAAGCCCAGCCCTTACTTTGAATCAGCGGTTTTTACGTTGGAGTTTGAGTGAAATTCGTCATGGTCAGTTGTGGCCGATTTCGTTGGCGTTAACCTTGATTATTGCTTGTTTGTTTGCATTAAGCGCTTTAGCTGAGCGCATGGAACAAGTGGTCGTCAAACAGGGGAAAGAGGCGCTTACCGCCGACAGCGTGTATGTGTCGGCTAATCCTATTCCAGACTCTTTATTGGCGCTCACGGAACAGAAGTCGTTAAGTACTTCGCAGATGACGCGTTTTGCGACCATGGCGTTCAGTGATCATGGTATGCAATTGGTCGGAGTTCGCGCGGTGGATTCATCCTATCCGCTACTTGGCAAAATGACCCTAAGTGATGGTGTTGCGCTGTCTCATCGTGTGCAAGCCAACCAGTTATGGTTGGACGATCGCGTGTTTGCTCAACTTAATGTAGAGATAGGTGATACGGTTACTTTGGGGGACGCTGATTTTCAGGTCAGTGGTCGAGTTATTGACGAGCCAGGGTTAAGTTTTAATCCTTTTCAACAAATGCCGGTAGTTTATATTCATCAAGCGGATGTAGCGAAGACGGGGGCTCTTCAACTGGGTAGCCGTGTTCAATATCGGTTATTCATTCTCGGCGCGGATCGTCAGATTGAGCCATTAAAATCATCGCTCGAACTCGGACCGAGTGACGAATGGCGAGATCAAGAAACCACCAATCAGAGTAATGAAGTTTTTGAACGTACTCAGCAATATTTGTCGTTAACCGTCGCGATTGTGATCATGATGGCGGCGACGACGTTAGTCTTAACCTGTCAGCACTATGTTTCGACGCGCCAACGTACGATTGCCATGTTAAAAAGTCTTGGCGCGAGCAAAAAATGGATCGTGCGTTGGTTAACGATTCAAATTGGACTGTTGCTACTCTTTGCTGCAATAGGCGGTACTCTGATTGGCGTTGGATTGGAATTTTTACTCAGAATACCGTTGGTTGATTTATTGCCTGATCCTCTACCGACTTATGGTTTCCAACCTGTCGCGGTGGCGTTGTTATCGAGTATTTTGATTGCCGTACCCGCATTAGGCATTCCTCTTGGTTATCTACTGAATGTTAACGCTGCCAGTGTCATACAGCCCGTTAAAGCCGCTCGCCGTCGCTTGTGGAATACCCTATTACTCGCTGTACCATTGGTGCCTATGGTGGTGGTTTATTGGCAAAACCAATTGGTGTGGATCATCTTATTTGGCATTCTTGGGCTGTTTTTTGTCTTAGCCGTGATCAGTCTGTTGTTAATCCGCGTATTGGGTTTGTTACCGCTGAATACGGCGATGCGTTTAGCATTGAGCCGAATCAATCGTTCGAGTGTCGCTACGGGGCTACAGTTTGGCGCGTTATCGTTATCGCTAATGTTATTGGCTGTGATGTGGTTGGTGCGTACCGATTTACTGACGGATTGGCAAAAAGTATTACCTGCCGATGCACCGAATGCCTTTGCAATTAATATTGCTGATTATGAAAAGCAGGCTTATTTGCAAGCTCTCGATGAGGCGGGTCTTGAACGATCTGAGGCGTTTCCGATTATTCGTGGTCGACTAACCCATATTAATGGTCAAGTCGCTCAGGAAAGAATTGAGAATGGAGATGGCCCTAACGCGCTGCGCCGTGAACTTAATTTTACTTGGGGTGATACATTACCGAGTTATAACACGATTGTGGAAGGGCAATGGGTAGCCAGTCAGGCCGTTTCAATTGAACAATCCCTAGCTCAAGAATTAGGGATTGAAGTGGGGGATACACTGAGCTTTATGATCAGTAGTCAAACCATTAGTGCGGTTGTTAATACGATTCGTCACGTAGAATGGCGCGAAATGAAACCGAATTTCTTTTTTATATTTTCGCCGGATGTGATGCAAAACGTATCAGGTAGTTGGATGGTGAGCTTTCGGATTGAATCTGATCACCAACCCTTGCTCAGTGAGTTGTCTCGCCAGCACCCGACAGTGAGCTTAATGGATATCCGAGCGATGGGTGAAAAGATTCAGCAGCTACTGACGCAAATCGTTTGGTCGATTACGGTATTGGCCGCGCTTGGTATGTTAGCCGGTATTTTGCTGATTTTTACCTTATTGCGTTTAAGTTTGAGTCAACGTCAACAAGAAATCCAGCTTTACCGTACGCTTGGTGCAAGTCGCCGCCGAGTAACAGCAACCTTATGGGCTGAATATGGGGTAATGGCGTTAATAGCTGGGTTGGTGGCGGCAATCAGTGCCGATGTGATTGTTGGCAGTATCATGTATTGGGGGTTTGACTTATCCCCAGTGACGCATTTTTCGATGTGGTTGGCTCTACCAGTGATGACCTTTGTTACTTTAGCCCTTGTGGTTAGTAGCTTGTTACAGCGATTGTTAACGCCGATTAACCGAGCTTTAAGTTAATCGTATCTTGAGTAAGTAAAGAACTTATCCACAAAAACGGTGGATAAAGGTTGGGATAACTTGATTGGTCATAGATAGCGATCAGCATGCTAAGCCAATGCCGCTCAAGCTTACTGATAATCCGTTATTCACAGTGAGCGACAGTTGAAGATAAGCGGATAATCAGTCAAGGCTTTTTTGATAAATTTTGCACAGTTGATAACGGTGCCACGTTACATCAAACCCCCGTTATCCTGTGTGCATTTAGGGAAGGTCTCGCGACTCATGGCTTTCACCGATGATCGGTTGAGTCCATTGTCGAGCGAGCGAGGCCCATTTGGGTATAACATCGATAAGACCTTGTGAAAAATGTGATTTTCATAACCTTTTACACGTTTTAGAATAGGCAGCAACGTAATGACCAACGGCAGTGAAATGTTACTTACTAAACCAGAAATACAAGCCCCGAGCGTCGCCATTATTGGTGGTGGTGTCGCAGGTGCCACCGCCGCGGTGCATCTAAGTGAACTCGGGTTAAAGGTGACCTTGTTGGAAAAGAGTGCTGGTCTCGTCAACGGACCACCGATTTGCCATCTTCATGCAGGCGGTAATTTATATCGAGAAATTTCTCAACAGCAGTGCATTGAATTACTGCGTCAATCGATAGAAACCGTAAGGTTATATCCGCACACCTTAAATCGTCGACCCACAGTGATCGCCATTCCACACGGTGATCCTGGATCTGTACAGGAAGTGTTACCGAGGCTAGAAGTCATTCGTTCCGCTTACCAGCAGCTCGTCGCCGAAGACTGTCACAATAAAATGCTCGGTGAACCCAGTGACTATTTTCGTCTTTATCAGCAAGATGAGCTTGAACGCCTTGCACTTAAGTCACAACCGAAGGTACCAACCAGCTTCGATGATTGGTTAATTCCTTTTGCCCAGCATACGGATTTATCTCAACTGAAATATCCGGTTGTTGCTGTGCAAGAATATGGTTGGAGCGTCTTCCGATTAGCCGCCAGTGCACACTTAACCTTAGACGCGTTGCCAAATTGCCAAGTCATCACCCAAGCGACGTTGGTTGACTCCCAGTTCGTCGATCAACAGTGGCAGTTAACCTATCAAGATCGTCATGGTCATCAGCAATTGTTACAGTGTGACTACTTAATTAATGCTTGCGGTTATGAAACGGGTAAAATTGATGATTTAACTCAACATCCTCGGCAGCGTCTGGTTGAGTTTAAAGCGGCGTTTGTGACCCACTGGCCGCGTTGTCATCAAGAGTGGCCTGAGGTAATTTTCCATGGCCCGAGAGGCACACCACAAGGAATGGCTCAGCTAACCCCTTATGCAGATGGTGTTTTTCAATTGCACGGTATGACACAAGACATTACGTTGTTCAGTGACGGCTTGGTGTCTTCGACGGCGGAATCCTCACAACCTTGTTTGCCCGCTTATCTGCAGGAAAAGCTGACTCAAGGCTGGTCAAGCCAAGCGCTAAGTGAACGGACTTTAAGAGCAATTCAACACATGAGTCAATTTGTGCCCGAATTCGCTTGTGCAGAGGTTGGTGGAAACCCATTATTTGGTGCTCAGCAGATCCCAGGTGTCGATGCATCACTGCGCGCGGCAGATGTTACGTTTGAGGCCAACCAGTATGCTCGCATTGAGGTAGTAAAAGGCTCATCGGCTTTGGAAGCAGCGAGACGACTGGTTTCGACATGGCAATTAGCCGACGTTGATTCTGGATTATCGATTGAGCAGCAGCACCCGGTGTGTTTAAGTTTTAGCGAGCAACAAATTGAGCAAAAAGCCATCGAGTTAGCGGAGCAGCGTGGTTATCCGATTGCGTTAGCTAAGGTTGTTGGCATTAGTAATCATTAACGCAACTGCTCACGGATGCGGTTGAACAATTCAACCGCTTTTGGATGTCCTGGGTTGACGCATAAGGTGTCTGCTTCAATCGCCAAAATAAAACCGTCTGCACTGGTTACTTTTCCATAACGAGAGATTTGTTTGACTTGGTTTAATACCGCTTCTTCGCTATGCAGTATCGCATTAGGTAGCGTGTCGGGCGTTAATTGCCCGTTAGCCAGATACGTTCTATCGGCAACCGCTTCAAATAACAGCGGCACATCAAAGCGATCCGCCAGATCAAGATAATCTTGGTTATTCGGCGAGGCTAAAATCATCAGGGGAAGATTAAAACAAGAGATCGCATCGACCATTGAGCGGAAAATATTTTTATCTCTCATCATGTCACGATATAACGCGCCATGGGGTTTGACATAGCTTAGCTCGGCATTTTTGCTCTCACACAAGGCCTTGAGCGCACCAACTTGATAAATCACAATATCGCATATCTCTTCATCCGATAGGGCAAAGGAGCGTTGACCGAAGCCTTGTTTATCAGGATAGCCGGGATGAGCACCAATCATGACGTCATTTTGTAGTGCTAAATCAATGGTTTTACTGATGAGATGTGGATCGCCAGCATGAAATCCACAGGCGATATTAGCCATATCGATATGAGGCATGATGTCTTTATCGGTCCCCATCTGCCATGCACCAAAGCCTTGGCCCATATCACAATTTAGTTTGATCGTTCGCGTCGTACTCACAGAAGGTGATCCTTATTGGTTATCCCTTACTTATCTGATGTTGAATATTAGTCATCGTTTGAGCCTATTTATCATTATCTTATAGGATAAGATCAATACGATGACAGGTTTTTTTCTTGGATTCTTTATTAGTATTTTGAAAGTACTTAACGATAGAATAGGTTTATGAACGTGGTCAATCGTGCTGCAATCGAATCAATGACTCAAACAGATAACTAATATGTACAAATTAACGAACAAAGGTAGCTAGGTATGAAAGTGTTAGTCACCGGGGGAATGGGCTATATCGGTAGTCATACTTGTATCCAGATGATTCAAGCGGGCATGACGCCAGTTATTGTTGATAACTTATACAATAGTAAAGCCTCGGTATTGGATAGAATTGAGAAAATATCAGGTTGTCGCCCCGTTTTTATTCATGGCGACATTCGTGACAAAGCGCGGTTAATGAGCATTATGGCCGAACATGAGATTGAATCGGTGATTCACTTTGCGGGGTTGAAGGCGGTCGGTGAGTCGGTACAAAAACCGCTCGAATATTACGATAATAATGTCAATGGTACCTTAGTGCTCGTTTCCGCGATGCGTGAAGTGGGGGTGAAATCATTAATATTCAGTTCTTCTGCGACCGTGTATGGCGATCCTGCTAGCGTGCCAATCACTGAACAGTTTCCGACCAGCGCGACGAATCCCTATGGGCGTAGTAAATTGATGGTCGAAGAGTGTTTGCATGATTTTCAACGTGCTAATCCAGATTGGAGCATCACGCTTTTGCGTTATTTTAATCCGGTTGGCTCGCATCCATCGGGAGAGCTTGGTGAAGATCCGCAAGGCATTCCGAATAATTTAATGCCGTTCATTTCTCAAGTTGCTGTCGGGCGGCGCGAATGTCTGTCTATTTTTGGCAGTGATTACCCCACCAAAGACGGTACTGGTGTACGCGATTATATTCATGTGATGGATTTGGCTGATGGGCACATTGCGGCACTACAAAAAGTCGGCATTCAGTCAGGGCTACATATCTATAACTTAGGCACAGGTCAGGGTTACAGTGTGTTAGAGATGGTCAAAGCCTTTGAAACCGCTAATCAGTGTCAAATACCGTATCAGTTAGTGGCAAGACGCCCGGGTGATATTGCCGAATGTTGGGCCGATCCAACGAAAGCTCAGAAAGAGCTAAATTGGCAAGCGACGCGTACCCTCCAAGAGATGGCGCAAGATACTTGGCGTTGGCAGTCACAAAATCCTCAAGGTTATCCGGATAGTGAAGCGATATAACTAAACGACGTTATTAGCCATCACTTATTTTGGGCTATGGTCAGTCGTTATTGGTCATCAACAAATGGTTATCAATAAAAAAGCCAGTCACATTAGTTGACTGGCTTTTTAATAAATCACTTTTCATCTCAAATGAGAGGAGAAAGCGGCGAATTAATTCGTTTGGTAGCGACTTAATATTTGACTGAGGTTTTGCGTCGCTTGACTGATTTCATTAATCCCAGATGAGGATTTTTCTGCGACGCGACGAATGGTATTGGACTGACTACGGATATCGCTCAATTCTGATGCAATATCATTGGCTACCGAACTTTGCTCTTCTGCAGACGTTGAAATTTGTACACTCATATCATTGATCATCCGTGCCGAATGAGCGATTTTTTCAATATCTTGGCCAATTTCCATTACTAAGCTGCTGCTACTTTGCGCTTGTCCTACCGTTTGTTCGGTCATTTTTGCTATCGTACGGCTTTCACTTTGCAGTTTTTCAATCATCGATTGAATATCAATAGTGGCTGATTGTGTACGGCTAGCGAGAGTGCGAACTTCGTCAGCAACCACAGCAAATCCTCGACCTTGTTCACCAGCTCGTGCGGCTTCAATCGCTGCGTTGAGTGCGAGAAGATTAGTTTGTTCAGAGATAGCGTTGATGGTGGTGATCACTTCATTAATCTTGATCGCATTTTCATTTAAGGTTGTTACCGATGAGGATGTTTGACCGATAAAGCGTGATAATTGTTCAATTTCGTTGATCGCTTGAGTGACTCGACGATGACCAATCTCAACTTGTTTCGCATCTTGTTCTGCTTGTTGAGTGGCTTGACGAGAAATGCTCGACACTTCCTGTGCGGAGGCGGTCATTTGTTCCATTGCGGTGGCAACAGAATCTAACGACGCGTATTGATTATGAATTTGTTTTTCACTCTCTTTCATTTCACCGGCAAACACTTTTGAGGTATCGGTGAGTGTCGCTGAGTTGTCTTTTACTGTGACCACTAATTCAGTCAAGGTATCCATGGCTTTATCTAGTGCGCAGCCAATGGTGCCAAACTCATCACGTCCAGGATGAAAGCCTAAGCGGGAAGTCAGATCGCCTTTCGCAATTTTTTGCGTCGTAGTGTAGAGATCCCACAATGCTCCACCTAAGAAAGTCGCAATCCAATAGCAAAGAAGCCCGAACGGAAGAACCCACAAGTAACTGAATAAAAGCACCTTGAAAGCGGCAGAGCGCATTTGCTGCTCTTGACGAGAGAAGTCTTCCGTTAAACGATAGACCTGCCCATTGTTGCTTTGAGCCGTCGCCATGACTCGACCTTGTTGATACTGCGTATCTTGCAAAGCAGCGCGAGATTCTAATCCCGGGATCAGGGTAATGGCATTTTGACTGATGATCCCTTGCAGCTTATATTCTACCGCTTGTTTCGCTTGAGTCTCAAAGTTGGTAATAGTGTTGATATAGCGAGCGCCAGCTAGGGCACTTAGTGTGATAAAAAAGAGCGCAAACACGGCCCACATCTTATCGTTGATGGATATTTTGATGAATACACGATCAATCATCCTGAATGGAACTTGTTTCATATCTTCTCCGGTGCAGCACAATGGCGTAGGGGTTGAGCGATTTTACGGCTATCTGAGCGATTAAAGTGTGTAATATCCCATATATTTATGAAATATATATGTACCAACATATAAGAATTGAGAGGTAGATCGATATATTCAGCATTTATATCAAAGCCCGAATAAGGATTCTTATTCGGGCTTTGATAAAGGTCATAAAGAATTCCAAGCAGGGCGCTTGAATGGCAGTGATTAGCCGAGTGCGGGAAGTGCGCCAATGGTGATCATTAATTGGGCGGCAACAATTAATAAGCCAATGACCCCTGTAATCATCAAGGCTGGCTTACCACCAATCACTTGGTAATACTCAGGTGAGGAGCTTTGACTTCTAACGCGCACGACCATCGCAATCGGTAAAAATATCGCCAACACCGCCAAAGCAATTGCCGCATAACCTAAGGCCATAATAAAGCCTTGCGGGTAGAATAAAGCAAACAAAAGCGGTGGGGTAAAGGTGGCGACAGAAGCGACGAACCGATTCACACCTGCCCCTTTTTTACGTAACGTATCACCCATAAACTCAAACAAACCTAAGCTAACACCGAGGAAAGAAGTCAATAACGCTAAATCCGCGAAAATACCGATCATACTCCCTAGGCCCGATTGATGTGCACTGCGTGCCAATGTGCCAATTAAGGCAGACAAACCACTATTTTGAACCAGCTCAGCTTGGCTAACGACACCGAGTGTGGCTAATTGCCACAGGATATAAATGATCAGTGGAATAGCCGAACCAAAGACGATGGCTTTACGCAGTGATGGGGTATGTCCATCAAGATAGTTGACGATAGCAGGGATACTGCCATGAAAACCAAACGAGGTGAAAATCACGGGGATAGAAGCAATGATCAGCCCCTGTCCAAGTGGCATACTCAATAAGTAGGACTCAGTAACATTAGGGGCAAGAAACGTCAGCACCATGATCATGGCAATGATTTTACCGGCAAATAATAAGCGGTTGACTTTATCGACCGTCGCTGTACCGATGGTGACTACCGCAGCGACAATAACGGTAAACAGCAAAGTGCCTGTTGGCGCAGATATAGTGAATCCAGTAAATTCACTGATCCGTTGAGTAAACTGCCCACCACCTCCAGCGATATAAGCAGCACATAACGAGTAAAATAAGAACAGCATAGCGAAGGTTGCTATCCACTTGCCTTTTGTGCCGAGTATCTCTTTCGCGAGGGTATGCAACGTGGCGTCTTGACTTGAGTATTGATGGATTTCTACCATCAATAATGCGGTGAAGGCCATTAAGGCCCATAGACCTAGCATAATCACTAATGCCGTCGAAAATCCAAGCCCAGCGGAAGCCAAAGGCAGAGCGAGCATACCTGCGCCAATCGTCGTTCCTGCAATAATTAAGCTACTACCTAACAGTTTTGATTTAATCATATTGTAAACTTATCTGTACGTATTTAGTGGTTAAATGGGTGCGACGGAGTCAGTTAAACGATGTTTAGGCCGCTGCTTAGGTGTTTTTGGCTATTTTGAATAAATTAATCAATAAGGTCAATGGTGTTGTAAAAAATTAAGTTCATTAGTGTAAATTTATTTTCACACTTAATCTTTAGTTTGGTCTGACTGGTGATGCATCGCTGACTGTGTTAAATCTGTAGTTGGTATTGTTCTCGTTGAGTACGACACAAAATTACACGGAGTGGAAAAGTGATTCACCTTTCCAGTAATAACACAGGAGGTCGAGATGACAGACCAGATAAACCTTAATGATGATACTTTAGAGCTGTTAGACGCGTTGGAAATTGGTTGTGAATTAAGTCACTACGATACTACGGCTTATGACACTAGCGAGGCTGACGTTACCTTACTCTGTTAGTTCGCATCATGATTTCCATTTGCGTACAAAATAATCACTATAGGTGGCGATTCTCATTTTCGCAAAGCCAAAGCCATAACTATTTGCTACAATCCGCGCCCAGATTTTCTTTACGCTCAGCGTCGAACGCTGGGCGTTTCTTGTATTTTTAAAAGGAAAGTAGCATGTCTTCACCCTTCAAAACCTTTTTAGACTTGGGTATTGCACCTACTTTAGTTGAGAGCCTGAATGCGTTAGGTATTGAGACGCCAACAGAAATTCAAATTCAGGCCATCCCGCCCATTTTGGCGGGACATGATGTGCTTGCTGGAGCGCAAACAGGAACGGGTAAAACGGCGGCCTTTGGTCTGCCAATATTACAACGCTTGGCGGCATCAAAAACTAGTATCGATTTGAGCAGCAGGGATATTCGTGCTTTGGTATTGGTGCCAACACGTGAGCTTGCCCAGCAGGTATTTGAGAGCCTGACTGCTTACGCGAAAGGCAGCGAGTTAAAAATTGTTGTTGCG
Organism: Vibrio sp. A8-1; assembly: GCF_013048685.1. Taxonomy (NCBI): domain Bacteria; kingdom Pseudomonadati; phylum Pseudomonadota; class Gammaproteobacteria; order Vibrionales; family Vibrionaceae; genus Vibrio; species Vibrio sp. A8-1. Next base: position 41,812 of record NZ_VHTC01000020.1, on the reverse strand, counting down.
TATGGCGGCACCAGTATGAGTGTGCAAAAACAGCATTTGCGTGGTGGTGCTGATGTACTCATCGCCACGCCAGGACGGCTTTTGGATCATGCACATGTGAAAAGTCTTTATTTGGGTAACGTACAAACCTTAGTGTTGGATGAAGCGGATCGAATGCTGGATATGGGCTTTATGCCTGATATCCAAAGAGTCTTGCGTAAATTAAATCGTGCACGACAAACGTTATTCTTCTCTGCCACCTTCGATCAAAAAATTAAGGCATTGGCTTATCGGATGATGCATGAACCGATAGAGGTGCAAGTGACGCCAGCGAATACGACGGCAGACACGGTGTCACAAATGGTTTATCCGGTTGATAAAAAACGTAAAAGTGAGTTATTGGCGTATTTGATCGGTTCACGTAACTGGCAGCAAGTGTTGGTCTTTACTAAGACTAAGCAGGGCAGTGATGCTTTAGCTCAAGAGCTGAAGTTGGATGGTATTAAAGCAGCCTCGATCAATGGTGATAAAAGCCAAGGCGCGCGACAAAAGGCGTTGGATGATTTTAAAGCCGGCAAGATTCGGGCGTTAATTGCTACGGATGTCGCCGCGCGCGGGATTGATATCTGTCAATTAGAGCAAGTGGTTAATTTCGATCTGCCTTATAAAGCGGAAGACTATGTTCATCGTATCGGCCGTACGGGACGGGCAGGACAATCCGGTTTGGCGGTCTCTTTAATGAGTCCACAAGAAGAGCCGTTGTTGCAAGCGATTGAGCGGTTGCTGGATCAGCGCTTATCACAAGAGTGGTTAAAAGGTTTTGAACCATCGCCATTAGAACGCTATGACGATACGCCTTCTCAGCGATTGAGCCGCTCGGCGGAGAAACGTCAATTAAAGGCTAAGCTGAAAATTCACGCCAAGCGTGGTAAAAGATAGTTAAACATATAACCCCCTGAAGACGTGAGCCTTTAGGGGGTTATATGTTAGATATTGGCTTAATCGGCTGTCGCTGATGAGTCTTCGTCAGTGGAGAGGTTTTCCGATGGCTGAGAGAGGGCGCACTGTTTTCGCCAATCATACTGCACATCATAAACCAGCTCTTTGACTGAGCGAGGAGATAAAGCGTACTCGTCGGTAATACGGTATTTTTGAATCATTAACCCATTAAACAGTTGCCAGTGATTGAGTAAGCATTGGTCGAGGTCCGCTTTTTCATCTCGCCATGTTTCTTTAAGAAAAGGCGTTAAACTGGCCGCACTGTGGGTGTACATGATCATCTGCCATTTTACTTCCCAAATTTTGATCGGTGCTTCAGGGCATTGCTGATTGTACTGTTCGGCAAAACCTTCAATTAATCGTTCTATTTCACCCGAAGTATCGATAAAGTAGTCGATTAATGCATCTTCTTGACGCACAGCATCGGCAATCAATTGGATGGGTTGCTTAACAATCAATCCATGAGCCAGCAGGCGCATGATAAACAGATAGACTTTCACGTTAGCTGGCATGGATTCTGGGATCTCTTTGATCACCCTACGCATATAATGCTCAACATACAGATGCAGGCCGTCACTAATGCTGTGCCAGATTTTCTCTTTACTACCGAAATGATGACGAATCAAACTGTGTGACACTCCGGCTTTTTCACTAATGTTACGCAAAGAGACTCGTGCATAACCGAAATCACAAAACAGTTGTGCTGCAACTTTGAGGATATGATAGCGAGTGTTCAGTGCATCTTCAGCACTGCGCCGCCCTTGTCGTTTTTCCGTCATGGCACTTCTTCATTGATTGATTACTGTGATGTTTTACCAGATCTACCGCAGAGTTTCACGGATAACTGGCGCATGGAGAGATTGACTGCACAAAACCTCACCTTAATTAATGCGAAGGTTCATACATAACCGCAGAGTTTGGCTTTACTTAAGCAAGCGATGGTTTTTGCATCGCTGATATCGCCATCAATAATGTATTGTTCGAGCTCTTCCATCGTTAGGCTTAATACTTCTATCAGTTCATCATCATCACACTGAAAGCGCTGTGTTTTCGTCAGTTGTTTGGCGACAAATAGATATTGTATTTCGTCACAAAATCCGGCCATCGGAGTGACTTGGCCTAATTCAAAAAATTGTTCGCCACTGTAGCCAGTCTCTTCCTCTAGCTCACGTTGTGCACATTCAAGTGCAGTTTCATTATTTTCGATGGTCCCTGCGGGTAATTCGAGTAACCATTTTTTTAACGAAGGTCTGAATTGACGAATAACGATAATTCGTTTATCTGCCGTGATGGGCAAGATGACTGCGGCACCCGGGTGTTTGATGGTGGTATGAACCAAGGTTTGTCCGTTTGGATAGATAATGGTTTCTTCAACCAGTGCAATGTTTTTCCAGTGGTGTATGGTTTTTATCATGGACTAATAATCTATTTTTATCTGTTGAAATGCCGTGGCAGTCAGCGATGAATAAAAGCAATAGGGTATCAACAGAGGGCGGTTATCGTTAAGCGACTAACCTTACCCCATTTAATCGGATACCCCAACTCAATTGATGTCCAGACGTGACGTTTCTATGAATTTGTTATTTACGCATCAATGAGTTGAGAAGTAATTCTGCAAACTTTGATCTCAACCCTTTTCTCACTATTGAGATCTGGTATAAGGCTGTGCGAGTTTAAAATACAACTTGTAACAAATTAATAACGAATGTATAAATCCCGCTGTACCCTCAGCCAGTTACGGAGCGCCTCTATGATCAACCCTTCTTCTCATGCACAAAAAGCGTTACTGGCAGAAAGAATTAATAAATTAGCCAAAGCATTGGCGGATGGCGTGTATGAGCGTGAAAGTACGATTAAGCTCTGTTTGCTCGCTGCCCTGACGGGTGAAAGTGTTTTCCTGCTTGGTCCTCCCGGGATTGCAAAAAGTTTAATTGCCAAACGTCTTATCCAAGCTTTTGATAGTAGTAGCTATTTTGAATACTTGATGACTCGATTTTCTACCCCTGAAGAGGTGTTTGGTCCATTAAGCATTCAAGAATTAAAAGATAATGGTCGCTATCTACGCCTAACGGATGGCTACCTGCCGACGGCACAAGTGGTTTTTTTGGATGAAATATGGAAAGCGGGACCGGCAATTCTAAATACATTACTGACAGTCGTTAATGAGAAGACGTTTAAAAATGGCAGTGACATTGAACGAGTCCCAATGCGTTTGTTGATTTCGGCTTCCAATGAATTACCTGATGAAGAGAGCGGTCTTGATGCTTTATACGACCGTATGTTAGTGCGTGTTTTTGTCAATCGTATTCAAAATAAACAGAACTTTAAATCGATGTTAACGGTAGGGACGCCACAAGAAGCGAAAATCCCTGATGGACTGGCAATTACCGATCAAGAATATCATCAATGGTTAAGTGAATTAGATAAGCTGACGTTAACCGATCCGCTGTTTGAAAAGCTCTATCTGCTAAAAGCGCAATTAGAGCAAGCGGCGCAAGAGAGCGGTTTACCGGCCGATGATGTCTATGTTTCTGATCGTCGCTGGAAAAAGTCAGTAAAGTTACTGAAAGCGTCCGCATTTTTTAATGGACGCGATCAGATAAGCCCGCTGGATTTACTGTTATTACAAGATTGTTTATGGAACAGTCCCGAGTCTCGTGAATTGGTGTATCGAGTGACGCGTGAGTTTGCTTTACGTGATGCATTTGATCAATCTCAGGTTGAGCAACAAATTGACCGCTGTCGTATTGAATTGACGTCCATTCAGCAAGCGTTAGAAAGTGAATTAGCCATGGAGCCGTCACTAGAAACCACCAATGGCTTAAGAAAAAAACAATTTCATCAATACGATCTCAGCCAAGCTAAACTTTATCAAGTGGGGCAAACAAAAAATCTCGTTAAACTGGTATTGCTGCAAAACAATTTATCGGTTGCTGAAGCCGAAAAAGGCGATAGCCGGTGGATTTATCTTAGTAAACCTGAGCTGCAAAAGGCGATTAAACAAGGGCAGGGAGAGATTTACGGTTACGTTAACCACAACCCGAATGTATTCCGTTTACGGATCGAATTGGATGGACAAGGGAAGTTAGTTATCAAAGATATTGCCAACCGTTCCGTGTTATTAGCCTTGGTGACTAAGCAAGGGTTAGACGAGCAACAGTATCAACTTTGGTTACAACAAGCAGAACAGGCGTTGGCACAACTCAAGCAGACGGAGCATCATTTACGTCAAGTACGTTCAGATTTTCATAGTGCGTTACCACATAACTTTATTGAACCAGAACTGCCTGTGGCGATGCAGTCGATACTGCATGAGCTACAGCAGCAATTAGAAGAGACGCACAGTGAGTTTGAGAAAACCGTTCAGCGCTTTAGACAGTTAAGCGATTTTTTTAGTTAATTGAGGTCGGATTATGCTCGGTGCAGACAGCTTGAATATTGTTTTAGCCATCGCGGAATCTGGCATTATTGAAACCGCCGTCAATGATTTATTAGCACGCTCACAAATGATGATGGTTGAAAATGATGGTATTCGTGCCTCGGTAAAAAATCATTTAGCGAAGTGGCATAGTCAAGTTAAACAACAGATTACCCAAGTCACAGAGAGTGAGCATTTTCAAACTGAAATGGCACTTTACCAACAAGTGATTCATTGGGATGAAGAAACCTTTTTTAGCAAACTACCGGAACTGGTCAAGCAATTAGAAGGGATGTCGCCTTTTTATCTGAAAGCTCGTCAATTAATGGAAGATAACAACGCACTGAAAAATCCGATGTTTGCCCATTTTTTCTGTGACCAATGGTATAAAGCTTTAAGCGAAGAAATTAAACAAGCGCAGATTATTGAGCTTGAAGCGAGTAAAGAACAGGCTTATGCCGAGTTGTATCAGCGGATGGAAACGTTGCGTAATATGGATAATGTCGCTCAAGCTGGGGATGAAAATCACGTCGGACGTTTATGGGATATGGCGGCCGCTAAATTAAGTCGAACCGATCTGAGCGTCATGAAGCGTCACGCTGACTTCCTCAAAAAACACAAAGGGCTACAAGAAATCGCTGAGCAACTTGGACGAATGGCCAGTCAAATTGATGATCCTTCGCTCAATCCAACGTTAAATGAACATCCCGAGGTGGTGGAAGAGAAATCTGATCAAGCGACCGATGATATTGTGGGCATTCACCCTAGTGATGATCTCAATAAGTTACTGCCGAATGAAATTCTTTTCTTGAGTCATCCAGAACTCGAAGTGATCTTCTATAAGCATCTAATAGATAAGCGCTTAATGAACTATCGTATGCAAGGTAAGTCACGCACGCTGCGTAAGGTTCGTGCTCAATCTACCGAGCATGCACAGTTAGAATTAGAAAAGGGGCCGTTTATTATTGCTATTGATGCATCAGGCTCAATGAAAGGCTTTCCTGAGCAGTGTGCCAAAGCGATGGCTTACGCTTTGATGCAAATTGCGTTAGCCGAAGATCGTGATTGTTTTGTGATGCTGTTTTCAACACAAGCGATTGTCTATGAGCTCACGCGACAAGATGGTCTGCGTGAAGCGAGTGATTTTTTAAGTTATACCTTTCATGGTGGCACCGATTTGCAGCCAGCGTTAGAAAAAGCGATCAGCTTGATGCAAGGTGAGCGATACAAAAATGCCGATCTGATGGTGATTTCAGACTTTATTGCTCCCAAGCAGAACGAATCGATTTTGCAGCAGGTCGAGGATTTAAAACGAAGCCGCAACCGCTTCCATGCGTTAACCTTGTCTCGTCATGGTAATCCCGAACTGATGACCATGTTTGATCACTGTTGGCATTACCATCCTAATTTATTGGGTAGACTGGTGAAGAAATGGTAGCCATCAACGTTTGCTGTTAAGGATCTGCTGAATACGTGGGTTGAGCGTTTTCCCGTGCTGTTGCTCATACTCTTCCCGTTTGAGATCATTAACGTTTTTCACTGAATGGGACGGCAGTAAATTATTAGGTAATTCAGTGACTAATTTCCCCTTTTCTTCAAGCCTTTTCGCTTCCAAATAATATTTCTTAAACAGTTGATCTAACTTGGCTTCCGCCACTCGTTTTAAGTCATACAGCTTGTTTTGAACTAACCATTTCTCAATATTATTCTCCGGTTCGCGAGAGAGTACGCGGATCCGGCTGTCGAGTAGCTCTTCGGCAGTAAGGGCATCACGCAGCACCCAAAGCTCGCCCATCTGTGGTGGCCAGCTATTGCCCAACTGAATACGTTCATGACAATGTTTAAGTACTCGGTTGAGACTATTAGGGTCAATCGATTCAGCGAAATCAACAAATTTCCCTGTAGGCAAACTGCCATACTGATATTCCCATTGAGTTTCATAAACACTCAAGAACGAGCCAAAAACATGTAAGCACCAGTCGGAAGGCTCCTCAGGATGAACACTATCGGCCACGATGGGCTCAGAAGGTGGGCTTTTTTCCTTTTTGGATAAGCTGCTGTCGGAAGCGCTCAGATGGGCTAAGCTTTGGTTTATACCCATTTCCCGTAGTTTGCTCTCGATTTCCTGAATGTTCAGAGGTTTTCGCTTGCTGTCTTTCATTGAGTTTCTCGTTGGTCAACCAATACTGGAGTTTGTTTTCTAATCGGGCGACGGTTAATAGCTCGCTGGCTTTAGACTTGTGCCAGAGAACAAATTTTTTCCACACTAATAGATGATCATTATTAATGCCAGAGAATTTAAAAGCCCGCTCTGCCCACATAGGGATTTCACTCTCATCCAAATCATGAGTCGCAATCGCGTTCCCTTGCAGTAAATTAGATGAGTTATTGCGATATTGTAACGCTTGCTTTGGCAGATTAGGAAAGTTTTCCTGTGGTGCAGGTGCAGGTGCAGGTGCAGGTGATTTCATCGTCATAGGGTGGTGCTCTTGAGCACTAATTCGCATCTGGAAAATATGCAGTTCATGACCATGACGATAGTCTACTTTGATTTTTTCAAGCCGTTGCTGCTCACACAAAGAACGTAAACATTCGGCTAAACCAAAGGTAGATAAGCAGCAGAGCGGGCCCATATGTTCTAAGTTAACCGTCACATAGCCCATATCATCGGTGCTATCGGCAAGCATTAATAACACCAGTTTTTCTGCTGCGCTTGCACAGTTGAGTTGCCAGGCTAGATGGGTATATTTTGCGCTCACTTATCTCGCTCCGACTTTATGTAATATTAAAAGGAAGCGTTATTGTATGTCAGTCGCATAGGGAGTTGTAGGCTTGAGAGTAATTAAATTCATTTGCACAATAGCGATAAGCCAAAGAAATGAATTGGCCCCATTATGTTTTGGGGCCATAAGTATGATCAATGGTGGCTTAGGCGTTGATTACAGTAGTGCAAGTAAGGTTTCTGCTTTACTGGCTTCGAATGTTTTCGCTTCTTCAACATTGAGGGTGGTGACCACACCATCTTCAATGATCATCGCATAGCGTTGTGAGCGAATGCCACCAAAGCCCGCAGTATCCATTTCAAGGCCCAGAGCTTTGGTAAAACTGGCATCACCATCGGCAAGCATTAACAGTTCAGAGGCATTTTGCGCTTCGCCCCATGCTTTCATTACAAATGCATCATTAACCGCAACACAGGCAATCAGGTCAACACCTTTCGCTTTGAAAGTATCGGCATGAACCACGTAACCAGGTAAATGGGCTTCTGAACAGGTTGGGGTAAATGCGCCTGGGACGGCAAATAAGACCACTTTTTTGCCCGCAAACAATTCTTGAACATTATGATTAACCATACCATCTGCGGTCAGTTGGCTGAGTGTTGCCGCAGGTAAAGATTGTCCTTGCTTGATCATCTTGGTTCCTTAATCGTGAGTTGTCCCTGCGGTTTGAAAATCAAATCGCCTGAGGGAAGAGATTACTCATCCAGTGTAACTCTAAATACGATGACCAACCACCGACAAACTGTAGGGAAATCATAATGAGTTAATGGCGTTATTATGCTTGTTACCGCATGCTATCGATGCCCCGAGTTTAGGGCTGATATTTCATTCTGCTAACCTGATTGAAACGGAGTGATAAGCACGGACAATTGGCGCGGCTTTTTCAGGGTGACTTTTTTCAACACGCTGATAATGGCCAAGTAATGTGGTTAAATATCTTTGCGCCTGCTGATATTCGGCGAGGGTCTTGACTTGCCAGAGTGAGTCGCCCACCAGACTGATCGTTGGTGCGTTATTATCAGTAGAAGGTGGGGCTGCGATATACAGCACTTCATAATAGCGGCGGTTGTCTTCGACCAGGCTTTCATGATACAGCTGGCAGGACAACTGACGTAACTGTTGTCTTAAGCGATAGGTATGATAAACCGGACAAAGTATAAAATCGATCGATTGGTTTGGATGAGCCGTGATGATTTTGCTCACCAACTCCGCGGTTAAATCACCACCGACACCCGCGATGATCACTAAATGACGACCATGATGCTTATCAAGCGGCAACCTTGCTACATCGATGCAGTCGGCGCTCCACTGAGTTTGATTAGGGTAGTGGCGAGAAAGGCGCTGGCGTAACACGTCAATCAGCTCAGGGACAATATCAACAAAATGAATGCAGCTCGCCGCTTGGCGCGTTAATAGCGCTTGTCCCAACCAACCATGATCACAACAGCAATCCCAAATATGATCATAAGGCTGGGTAATCAGTTGCTCAATGTGTTGTAGGCGTTGGCTTAGCTTCATGGACAATAACGGTTAGTCAAATAAGGAAGCGGATTATACTCAACTTAACTCGCGAACCATAATTCTAGATGCAAAACCAATACACATAGTAATAAGGAGAAGATAATGTTAACCATCCATGGTTTGGATCATGTGGTATTACGCACCACTCAGTTAGATAAGATGCTCTATTTTTATGGCACCGTGCTTGGTTGTCCGATAGTACGCACTTTACCCGATGAAGTGGGATTGATTCAGCTACGAGCTGGTTCAGCTTTAATTGATATCGTTACTGTTGATAGTGAGCTGGGTAAATTAGGCGGTAAAGCGCCGCAACAAGATGGCCGAAATGTTGAGCATATTTGCCTGCAAGTCTCTCCACTCGAAGAGGCGGCTTTATTAGCGTTTCTTGATCAGCACGAGATTCCGCATTCTGATTTTGACACTCGTTATGGCGCACAAGGTTTTGGGCGTTCGATTTATATTGAAGATCCAGAAGGCAACGTGATTGAATTAAAAGCTTTTCAAGTGTAACTGTCGATTTTCACGGGTTGAGAACTTAATCTTTACATCTTGTAACAACTGGTTATAGTAAGCAACGCGTTGAAATGAGAGAGGAATGCCATGCTGGCTCTGTTTTTGAAATGCTTACTGGGCGCAGTAGCGGTGTTGATTATTGCTCTTCTCTCGAAGAGTAAAAGTTTTTTCATTGCTGGTTTAGTACCACTGTTTCCGACTTTCGCTTTGATTGCGCATTATATTATTGGCGCTGAGCGCACGATGGCTGACCTGCGTATCACGGCTTTATTCGGCCTCTATTCCTTGATCCCTTATGCCGCCTATCTATTAGCGATTTATTATTTTAGCTATCACTTCTCTTTGCTTTGGACATTGAGTTTATCGACTTTGATTTGGCTAGCTTTCGCTGGGGTGTTGATTGTGAGCTGGAGCCGTTTTCATCCAAGCATGGCCGTGTGATAGGCGGTGTTATCTGTGAAGTGGGAGTCAGTATGTGCACTCGAATAATAAGCTTTAACCTAGTGGTGATTACCCTAATTGCTTTGTGCTCCATGTTAGTGGGAAGCTTTTTTTCCTTGCCGTTAAGCGAGTTATTTATCGCGGCTATCGTGGTGGTGCTATTGCGTAAGCAAGCGCAGATAACATTGAATTTACCAAAAAGTCTGTTGATGTTTGTGCAGGTGATATTGGGGATCAGTGTTGGGGCGACGATTTCGCTGATTGAGTTAGGGCAAACCCTGAATGTCTCGGTAGTGGCTGGATTAATGGTCTGTCTACTGTTACAGACGGGCGGCGGTTTTTGGTGGCTACATAAACGGGAAGGTTGGCACCCGTTTGAAGCATTATTGGGCGCCATTCCCGGTGCGATGGCGGCGATACTGGTGATCAGTGAGTCGGGGAGTAAGCCATCGAGTAAAGTGGTTTATGCTCATTCAGTTCGGTTAATTATTTTAATCCTATTAGCGGGGGTCATTTCCCTTAATGGTACCCGTATCGCGGTTAGTCACCCGTTGATGGGCAGTGAACAATGGTTAATTTTAGGGGCTATTGTTGGCCTAAGTATGCTTTGTGGCAAACTCTCGATAAAGCTGGGTATTCCCGCCCCCTATATGTTGGCCTCATTATTGATCGCTGCTGCCTTTAATAGTTTCGTCCCTACATTTTCTTTTGCGGTACCGATCAATTTGGTGCTATTTGCTACCGCGTTATTGGGAGTGTTAATTGGCGTGCGTTTGGCAGAAACGACATTGCGTGAAGCGGCTTCTTATTCTAAAGCTGGGGTGATAGTCACCCTGATTGGCTTAATGGTTGCCGTAGGCGTATCTTGGATTGCTGCCAATCTATTGGGTATGAGTTGGTTAGTGTTACTGTTATCTTGGGTGCCCGGTAGTGTTGAAGCGATGACCGCGGTGGCGTTACTACTCGGTTTAGAACCCGCTTTTGTGATGGTCAATCATGCCATTCGCTTACTGCTTTTATACACCATGCCAGCACTGTTTAAGAAGCAGTTAGAGCAGTTACGTCCTTCGGAACAGTAAATAAATTCATCGCATAAAAAAACCACCGCGTAAGGCGGTGGTTCAATCATGGTTGTCTGTATTGAAGGGGCTTAACCAACGGCCCGTTGGCTAGTGTCTGCCTCTGCCTTAGCGGCTAAATATTGTGTGATTTGTTCAACACAGGTCACATCGTGATCGATACCTAATTTAGTACGACGCCAGAAGATATCATCCGCTTGCTGTGCATACTCATGTTCAATCAAATAATCGACTTCGATTTGATACAAGTCATCACTAAATTGAATACCTAAATCCGCTTGGTTTTGCACGCCATCAAGCATGGTATTACAGCGCGTACCATAGTTAGTGACCCAGCGCTCTAACATTGCTTGATTGACAAATGGCAGCTGTTGTTGCAGTTTGGCCAGTAGCTTATCGCGTGCAAAGGCTTCCCCGCCCGGTAAAGCAGATTGTGCTGTCCAACTTGGTTTCATCTGTGGGAAGAAGGGCGCAAGCTGCTTCATTGCTGATTCGGCCAATTTACGATAGGTGGTCAGCTTACCACCAAAAATCGACAGTAGCGGAGCTTCATCACCGTCTTGGTCGAGAGATAAGGTGTAATCACGAGTAATCGCTTGTGGTGAGTCTGATTCATCATCACATAAAGGCCGCACACCGCTAAACTCAGAGACGATATCACTGACAGCGATCTCTTTCGCAAAATGCTTATTGACGATATCAATCAGGTACTGACGCTCTTCTGCTGAAATCGTGACTTGTCTTGGATCGCCTTTATACTCAACGTCTGTGGTGCCGATCATTGAATACTTACCCAAATAAGGGATAACAAATACGATACGCTTATCTTCATTTTGCAAGATATAAGACTGCGGCTCATCGTGAATTTTTGGCACAATGATGTGTGAGCCTTTGATAAGACGAATGCCATAGGGCGAGTCGATTTGGATATTGTTATCTAAAAATTGCTTAACCCAAGGTCCGGTAGCATTGACTAAGGCATGGCTTTTACGCACAAAACGGGTTTGCGTTCGCTCATCAAAGAGCGTAACAGACCAGATATCATGTTCACGAGTGGCTTTTTCTACTCGGCAATAATTGATCACTTCCGAGCCGAGCTCTTTAGCTTGCATCGCATTCAGTATCACCAATCGAGCGTCGTCTACCCAACAATCAGAATATTCAAAACCGACCGACATTTCAGGTTTCATTACGCTGCCTGCCTGCAAGGCGACTTTTTTACTCCCCGGCAGTGAAGTGCGTTTGCCTAAATTGTCATACAGGAATAGACCCGCACGAATCATCCATGCCGGGCGAAGAAACGGGCGATGAGGAAGACGAAAACGCATCGGCGTGACAATGTGCGGTGCTTTTTTAAGTAAGACTTCGCGTTCAGCTAATGCTTCACTCACTAAACGAAACTCATAATGTTCGAGATAACGTAGGCCACCGTGGATTAGCTTTGAGCTGGCTGACGAGGTAGCGCTGGCAAAATCTTGTGCTTCATAGAGCCCGACTTTTAAACCACGCCCAGCGGCGTCGGCGGCGATGCCGGCACCATTAATGCCGCCACCCACCACGATAATATCTAACACTTGGTGTTCGTTAAATTGCGTTGAACTGTGCTGTTGTTTCATTTTGATGGCCTTTGTGTTCGTTTTTGTCTTTTAATGTTCGTATGAAACCATTAAATGGTCAAGATTGGCAGTTGTTACGTGTGATTTTTTGATATGGATCATATTTAATGCGCGTTTGAAGGTGTTTATTGGTAATTGAACGCTCTATTGCGCGTTTATTTATATTAACGATAGGAGAAACGGCTTATTAGATGAGTATAGGGTATGTCGATAACGACGAAATAAAAGAAACCAGGAGGGATGACAACAGGCTATTAGGGATGGTCTATAGGTGAAGCGAAATAACGTGAGTGTTTAGAAAATAAAAAAGCTCGCGATTACGGTTAGATAACGGCGAGCTAGGTATCAATGGTTATTGAACTATTTAACAAACACGTCTTTAAAATCACGTTTTAAAATAGGATCACGACGGGCTTTTTTGATTTGTTTGACCATGTCTTTAACACAGTTATGTAAGACTTGATCGAGCAATTCGGCGCGGTACTCTTCTTTGTCTTGCTCACTCATGTCTTTAGGTAATTTTAGTGTCGGAAACTCTTCCATTACATTGACGCCTGCAAACGCTTGGCTTACTGAGATCAGTGCATGGAACTGCTCAAAGTTATCAAGAATGTTTTGCGCACTAGCAGGAAGGCTATTCCATGCTTCTCTAACGACCTCTTCTGAGACTTCATGAATTGAAGCCACCATGTTGTACATTTGCTCGGGTACTTGGTCAAATTCAATCACCTGACGCAGTTCAGGGGATACGGTATCCAAATTAACGATCGGTGCTTCAGTTTGAGTCGTGTCTGACATGAAAAATTTCTCATCAAGGAAAAACCTCATGCTAAAAAGTTACGCTGAAATGTCAACCTAAACGTATCAATAAAGCGCTAAGCGCGGAGATTTTGTTCGTATCATCAGCATGACTAGCAGTTGGTAAAGGTTGATGCTGAGCTTTTCTGCTAAAAATTAGACTAAAAGCCACATCGCTATTGAATTCATAACAAAAAAAGACTCTCACGACAGCGACCTAGAAAAGGAGTCAGCCGCGTCGTAAGAGTCATATTGGTTATGTTAAGCCAAGATTAGTTCTGTTGGCGAATCAAGTAATCAAAAGCGCCTAAGCTGGCTTTAGCTCCTTCGCCCATCGCAATGATGATTTGTTTATAAGGGACCGTTGTTGCATCACCAGCAGCAAATACCCCCTCAAGGCTGGTTTCACCACGACTACCGATTTCAATTTCACCACGCGGTGATAAGTTAACCGCTGAATCTTTCAGCCACTCAGTGTTCGGTACTAAACCGATTTGCACAAAGATCCCCGACAATTCAATGTGTTTAATTTCATCAGTATGACGATCTTTGTAGTTCAATCCGGTCACTCGGGTACCGTCACCGATCACTTCAGTAGTTTGCGCCATCGTGATGATATCAACGTTTGGCAATGAGTTAGCTTTGTTGATCAATACTTGGTCTGCGCGCAAAGTATCAGCAAACTCCAGTACCGTAACATGCTCAACGATACCCGCTAAGTCAATCGCCGCTTCAATACCTGAGTTACCACCACCGATCACTGCGGTTCTTTTGCCTTTAAATAATGGGCCGTCACAGTGTGGGCAGTAAGCCACGCCTTTATTGCGATATTCTTGCTCTCCTGGTACGTTCATTTCACGCCAGCGAGCACCTGGGCTTAAAATCACGCTGCGACTTTTAAGGCTAGCACCGCTTTGTAAACCGACATGAATACGTCCATCATCGGTAAATTCTGCGCCCATTAATTTATCGGCTTGCTGTTCAGTAATAATATCAACGCCGTACTCTTTTAAATGCTCAGTTAGGTTAGCGGTAAGCTTCGGACCTTCAGTATGTTTGACCGAGATAAAGTTTTCGATAGCCATGGTATCCATGACTTGACCACCAAGACGCTGAGCAACAATACCGGTGCGAATGCCTTTACGAGCCGCGTAAATCGCTGCTGCTGCACCGGCTGGACCACCGCCAACAACCAATACGTCGTAAGGGGCTTTCTCATTGAGGCTGGCCGCTGCTTTTTCGGCGGCGCCATCGTCTAACTTATGCAAAATTTCAGTTAGACTCATGCGTCCTTGGCCAAACAGCTCGCCGTTTACGAATACGCTTGGCACCGCCATAATGTCGCGCTGTTTGACTTCATCTTGGAATAGAGCGCCATCGATCATCGTGGTGCGAATATCAGGATTAATTGCCGACATCATATTGAACGCCTGCACGACATCGGGGCAGTTTTGGCAAGACAGTGAAATAAAAATCTCTACGTCTAATGTTTTGTCTAACTGGGCAATTTGCTCAATGACTTCTGGCTCCAGTTTCATTGGATGGCCGCCAGAGTGAAGCAGGGCAAGAACTAAAGAAGTAAATTCATGGCCCATAGGCACACCAGCAAAACTTAATTGGGTTGCTTTCTCTGGGTTACTGACCGTCATAATAGGTTTACGCGCACTGGCATTATCGTCACGCTCGACCGAAACTAATGGGCTGAGTTCAGCAATTTCATTAGCCAGAGCTAGAATATCTTGCGCTGCTTTACTTTCATCGAGGCTGACCACTAAACGGACGTCTTGTTTCAGATTACTGAGATATTGTTTTAATTGTTGTTTAATCGCTTGGTCTAACATAGAAACACCTTGTCGAATACGTTGAAAAAAATGGCCACTCTGGATGAATGTTTTTAAGAGAGAGCAAGCTAGGCATTTAGGTCGTCAGAGTAAAACACCCAGCCTGCTCTTAATCGATTAACGTCTGTGCTTGCGGATGTGGTTTAACACCACAGGTTCGCTATCAGCGTTAATTAGAATTAGATTTTGCCTACAAGGTCTAAAGATGGCGCTAGCGTTTCTTCACCTTCTTTCCATTTTGCAGGGCACACTTCACCTGGGTGAGAAGCTACATACTGAGCCGCCTTGATCTTACGCATTAGGTCTTGTGCATCACGGCCAATGCCTTCAGCGGTGATTTCCATCGCTTGGATAACACCTTCTGGATCGATAACGAAAGTAGCGCGGTCTGCTAGGCCTTGACCTTCACGCATCACACCGAAGTTGTTGGTGATGTTGCCAGTTTGGTCACCGACCATGTAGTAGTTGATTTTGCCGATCGTGTCAGAACTGTCGTGCCATGCTTTGTGAGTGAAATGAGTGTCAGTAGAAACTGAGAACACTTCAACGCCGCGTTTTTGTAACTCTTCATAGTGATCAGCAAGGTCACCAAGTTCTGTTGGACAAACAAACGTGAAGTCAGCTGGATAGAAGAAGAACACGGCCCATTTACCGAGAACGTCTTTTTCTGTGATTTCTACGAATTCACCGTTTTTGTATGCAGTTGCGCTAAATGGTTTGATTTGAGTGTTAATCATTCTTTACTTTCCTTTTCTGTAAGTTTTTGATTTCGCAATGTGTTGCGCTCGGTAAGTATATTCCCACTTTGAGTTGATAAAGGAAAATTGCTTGTGTCTATCCTATTGATAGGTGAAAGCTATGTTTTGGGGCTAATAATGGTTCTGTCGTTGATTGGTTGGGGAAATCACGCTATATAGTCAATTACATGATTGTGGAGTACATAAATGCGTAAGATGATATATCTTTGGCTCTTGAGCACAGCTTTACCGTTTCACGTCAACGCAGAAACAGCAAGTCGATATGATCGATTCGATGAGTTATCTCTCCGTATTATTGGTGGTGAAAAGTCATCAGAAAATGATTGGCCTTTTATGACTGCATTAGTCAAAAACAATGCAATTAATACTTATAAAGGACAGTTTTGTGGGGCGAGTTATATTGGGCAAGGATTTGTTTTAACCGCAGCTCATTGTATAGATAATAAAAGAAGCCATGATTTTCATGTGCATATTGGTATTTACGATTTATCGAAATCCAGTACACAAGGTCAAGCCGAAGAAGTGAGGGCTATCTATATTCACCCTGCTTATAACAGGCTCACTCATGTCAAGGATATTGCTTTGATTGAGTTGATTAGCCAACCAAATTTACCAACCGTTAAGTTGGCGACAGGGTATAAGAACAACGAGATATCAGAAAGAACTATGTTAACGGTGATAGGCTGGGGGAAACTAACCACAAAGATAAATAGTTATCCTAATATCTTGCATCAAGTTAACTTACCTTATGTGCCGCGTTCAAGTTGTCAGAATTTAGGTAAGCGCTATAACAATATTACAGATAGTGATATATGTGCTGGCTTTTTGGAAGGTGGAAAAGATTCTTGTCAAGGGGATAGCGGTGGTCCATTAGTGTACAGCCATAATGGTGGCATTGAGCAGGTGGGTGTGGTGAGTTGGGGAGACGGCTGTGCTCAGCCAAACGCCTATGGGGTTTATGCTAATGTTGCTTATTTTCAAGATTGGATCGCTGAGATAAAAGAATCGGGTATCAGTTATACCCAATATACTTATCGTAAAGTCACTCAACCAACCGTAGAAGAAGAGCTTGTTATAGAGAATACCTCTGATACGGCATTATCTATTGTTGACATAGAACTTGAGCCTGATTCCAAACTCACCATAACAACCAATACTTGTCTTGATGCGATTTTGGAACCTTCTAATAGCTGTAGTATCCATCTAACCTCAACCTCAAAAAAACTGTTTACTCAACTGGATGATATTCGCGAGGTACAACAGTTAGTGGTGACGACTGACCGCTTGAATGATGAATTATCGCTTTTCTTGGTGTTTGAACGTGATAAACCAGCCTTGCCTTCTTCTTCCGGCTCAGGCGGCAGTATCGGTTGGTCTTTATTTGGGTTAGGCTTACTCGGTTGGTTACGTTTTCGTAAAGGAGTGAGATTGTGATAAGAGTCGTATTCAGTACATTATTAGTATTCATATTGAGCGCTTGCAGCGGCGCTGAGAGTGCAGCAACTGACCCAGTGGTTGGAGATAAAATTCCTCTACTGAGTTATCAAGTCAACCCCAATCATATCGCCTTTGAAGCGCTAGGTAATGGATGCAGTCAAGCGGATCATTTTGCGCTACAAATCGATTCAATTCATCGACAAGCAGCAACGGTATCAGTGATACGCGTTAAACAAGATATGTGCCGCCGTATGCCGATGTGGGAATCGTTCACGCTTGCTTTACCTAAAGAGCTCCAAGGTAAAACCCTTTCTGTGACCAACCCCCAAGGGCAGGCAGATAGTAAAGGTTAATAATCACAACGTGTTTATGGTTTGTGAGATAAACCCGCGGCGCAGTGCCTAGTTATGGCTGCGCCGTTTTTAGTCGTCACGCATTAGGTCATCGACGAGCGATAGTGCCTGCCATTCAGAACACCCTAAATCGTTAACTAGACGATTCAACGTTAATCGAGCCACTATTGAAGAGGATCATTCGGTACAAAAGTTAAGCCCGATACTGACTCTTTCTCCTTTCTTTTTATCTGATTCTTCAACAAATAATGATATCAGTGCTAATTTTTAAGCTTTTCTACCCTTTATTGGTCGATAGTACTTGAAATGTCCCATTAACTTTTGATTTACTCTGCGGCAGCATTACCAAGCTGAATGCAATTGACTTGGTGATATATGCTGAGCTGATGGACAATAGCCACCATTTGTCTATTGAGATAGCCACTCAGCTCATCGCAATAATTCAGCTTACTCTCTTTCTACTTACTGTGATGGTAGCGTAAACCATGGCTATTTTTCCTCATATATAGTGATGATTGAGGTCGATATAGAGTGTTTCGCTAAGTAGTTTGAGCATGGCAATGATTAATGGATGACATAAGGATAGAGAAATCAATGAGTGAAATCGCGGATAAGGAATCAACGCAAGGCCGTGGTGTACTGCGTTTTATTGCCCTTGCGGGACAGAAAATCCCAGACCCTATTGTGATATTTATGGTGCTATTTGCTGTCTGCTTACTCCTCACTGGGGTGATGAACGGTGTGCAGTTTGTAACCACGGGGGCGGATGGCGCGAGCACCACGCATAGCATTAAAAACATGCTGGCAACCGAGCACGTGCGTTGGGTGTTTGATAATGCGTTATTGCAAAACTGGCTAGCCTTTGGTGGCGGTGTATTGGGTGTCATTCTGATCGTCATGATTGGTGTCGGCATTGCCGAGCATTCCGGTTTATTGAGCACCGTGATCAAACGAGTTGGCACTAAAATCAGTGATCGTTGGTTACCTTTGCTACTGGTCTTTTTAGGGATCATGAGTTCGATCGCCAGTGATGCTGGTTATTTAGTCTTAATTCCTTTAGCTGGTATGCTTTACGCTGGTTTAGGTAAAAACCCACTAATCGGTATGAGCGCGGCATTTGCGGGTGTTTCTGCCGGCTTTAGTGCCAACTTGATCCCAGCTACGCCTTCAGACGTGATCATCGGCGTTAATGCCCGAGTCTTTGCTGAGGCGCAAGGTGTCCCGTTTGTGAATGCGGCGGGAGAGGCGCTTAATCCTGCAACAATGCATTATTATTTTATTTTTGTTTCCACCATTTTGCTTGCCGTTGTTGGTGCTTGGGTGACGAAACGTTTCGTTACTCCACGCTTAGAAAAGATGAGTTATCAGCTTCCCGAAGACTTGAATTTAGATGACTTTAAAGTCACTGAGAAAGAGCAAAAGGGATTACGCGCTGCAGGAGTGGGTTTAATTCTTGCGCTATTAATGGTGTGGGGACTGATTGTTGGTCCATTAGCAACCTATACCGATGCCTCTGGCCGTGAAGTGACGCCGTACCTGAATAATGTCATTTTATTGATTGCCTTAGTTTTCACCATTATTGGTGTGTTTTTCGGTGTAGCGAGCGGTAAATTCAAGAAAGTGCAAGACGTTGTACAAGCGATGGTTAAGCAGATGAACACCATGGGCTATATCTTAGTCTTGACCTTTTTCTGCTATAACTTCTTGGCTTTACTTAGCTATTCCGGTCTTGGCACTTATATTACCTATCTTGGTGCGACCTTCTTACAATCTCTTGGATTGCAAAAATTCCCGATCTTATTGATTGTTGGTTTCTTGCTGACCACTGCGGTGATTAACCTCTTTGTGGGTGGTCTAACTTCTAAATGGATGCTATTAGGCCCTATTTTTGTGCCAATGCTCTATCAAGTAAACCCGAATATGACGCCAGATTTAGTGGCTGCTGCTTATCGTGTTGCGGATTCATCAACCAATATTATTACGCCGATGATGAGTTATGCTGGGGTTATTTTAGCCTTTATGCGTAAGTACAAACCGGAGCTATCGTTTGGTGATGTGATTGCGATGATGATCCCTTATTCTGTTGCCTTCTTAGTTTCTTGGACAGTATTACTGATTGGTTTTTTCACACTTGGATTACCGTTAGGTTTCTAAAGGTGGTGCTGTTTTGCTGGAAAGCCCGATTGCATATCGGGCTTTTTTTTGCCTCCCTATCTTGGTTTTTGGCTTTCTATTGTTATCGTTACCACTATTTTGGTCTTTAAAATTGAAGATTTAAATGTTTATTTTATTTCATTTGAATGATTTTGTGTAAACGTTACCACTTTGAGGTTTTTATCACAGAAAAATAGATCTCTCTACTGATAGACTGAATGTCATTGAGGCAACGTTGAAGAGTAAGAGGGTTTATGAGTGTTTTGATTACTGGTGGGATGGGCTACATTGGCAGCCATACTTGTGTTCAGATGATTGAAGCGGGCCTTGAACCGATTATCATCGATAACTTATGTAATGCAAAAGTGGAAGTGTTAAACCGAATTGATGCGTTAACAGGAAAGAAACCTATCTTTTATCATGGTGATATACGTGATGAGGCATTTTTAGATTCGGTCTTCACGCAGCATGATATCCAAGCAGTGATTCACTTTGCGGGCCTCAAAGCAGTTGGTGAATCGGTGGCAAAACCACTTGAGTATTATGATAATAACGTCAATGGTTCATTGGTCTTGACGCGTAGTATGCGTAAAGCCGGAGTGAAAAGTCTCGTCTTCAGTTCATCGGCGACAGTGTATGGTGACCCAGACATTGTACCTATCACCGAAGATTCTCCAACAGGATCAACAACGAATCCATATGGTCGTAGCAAATACATGGTGGAGCAGTGCCTAAGTGATCTGTTCCACGCTGAAAACGACTGGAGCATTACCTTGCTGCGTTACTTCAATCCGGTCGGCGCACATCCATCGGGCTTGATGGGGGAGGATCCGCAAGGTATTCCCAATAATTTGATGCCGTTTATTGCACAAGTCGCGGTAGGTCGAAGAGAAAAACTCTCTCTATTTGGTAACGACTACCCAACTCCAGACGGTACAGGTGTGCGTGACTACATTCATGTGATGGATTTGGCCGATGGACATCTTGCGGCACTTCAGTCTGTGGGAGAGAAATCGGGGTTGCATATTTACAACTTAGGTACGGGTAAAGGTTCTAGCGTACTTGAGATGGTTAACGCTTTCAGTGAGGCTTGCGGCAAACCAATCCCTTATCAAACATGCCCACGTCGTCCGGGTGATAT
Source organism: Vibrio sp. A8-1 (assembly GCF_013048685.1). Taxonomy (NCBI): domain Bacteria; kingdom Pseudomonadati; phylum Pseudomonadota; class Gammaproteobacteria; order Vibrionales; family Vibrionaceae; genus Vibrio; species Vibrio sp. A8-1. Next base: position 20,984 of record NZ_VHTC01000020.1, on the reverse strand, counting down.
TGCTCAGTGCTGGGCGAGTACAGAGAAAGCGGCGCGTGAATTGAGCTGGAGAGCGACGCGTAACGTAGCTGAAATGACGGCGGATACGTGGCACTGGCAAGTTAAAAATCCGAATGGCTATTCTTAGCATAATTGAACACATTGCTGTTTACTGTGCTTCTCACGCTGTTGGGAAGCTCAATTTGAAGAATCTTTAAAAGTTGAGTAAGTCAGATGTCAAATATCAAATTTAATCCTGTGGATCATCCTCATCGCCGTTACAACCCGTTGACGGGGCAATGGATTTTGGTTTCCCCCCATCGTGCAAAACGTCCTTGGAGTGGTGCTGACGAAAAGCCAGCGCTTGATGAGTTGCCAAATTATGATGACAAATGTTTTCTTTGTCCGACTAACGAGCGTATCTCGGGCGATATCAATCCAGATTACAAGGACACATACGTATTCAGTAACGACTTTGCTGCATTGATGGTGGATTCTCCAGATGCGCCAGAGTCGGACAATCCACTGTTCAAAACGCAAGGCGTCCGTGGTTTAAGTCGAGTGATTTGCTTCTCTCCTGACCATAGCAAAACGCTGCCAGAGCTACCCGTTAATAAAATTCGCAACGTAATTGACACATGGAACGAGCAAATCGAAACCTTGGGTAAAGAGTACGTATGGGTTCAAGTGTTTGAAAATAAAGGCGAGACAATGGGCTGCTCTCAGCCGCACCCACATGGTCAAATTTGGGCGAACAGTTTTTTACCCAATGAAATCGAGCGTAAAGAGCATCATCTCAAGGCGTACTACCAAGAACATGGCACTAACTTGTTAGTCGACTATGCACTGGCTGAACGAGCTGATGGATCGCGAACCGTCGTTGAAACGGAACACTGGCTTGCGGTAGTACCTTATTGGGCAGCATGGCCATTCGAAACGATGTTGCTACCGAAAGCGCATATTCGTCGTATGAGTGAACTCAGCGGTGAACAACGTGATGATCTTGCTGTTGCCATCAAAAAACTCACCAGTCGTTACGATAATCTTTTCCAATGCTCTTTCCCTTATTCAATGGGTTGGCACTACGCGCCGTTTTTTGAACCGGGAACCAACATCGAACATTGGCAATTGCATGCGCTGTTTTATCCCCCATTGTTGCGCAGTGCCACCATTCGTAAATTTATGGTGGGTTACGAAATGCTAGCAGAAAGCCAGCGTGATTTAACCGCTGAGCAAGCCGCGCAACGTCTACGCGATGTCAGTGATGTGCACTATAAAGAACAATAATTTCGATCATTGTTGAAGCTGTAGGCTGCCTGACGAATGAATAAATCAACTGCATATGAATAATCTATGCTTTCGGAGTGAATTCGTTTGTCGCCTTGTTGCAGCTCTACCTATTTAAGGGATGTGATAATCGTGGCTTGAGATTTACGCTGCGATTAGAGAATTAAACCGTTTGAGAATTTACTATGTCTGATCTAATTCAAAATGTGAAAGCGTCTTTTGCGCAAGTGTTTGGTTACTCACCTAGCCATATTGTCCAAGCACCTGGTCGTGTGAATTTAATTGGTGAACATACCGATTACAATGATGGTTTTGTCCTGCCATGTGCCATTAATTATCAAACGATGGTGGCGGCAGCAAAGCGTACGGATAACCTCGTGCGCGTGGTATCAGTGGATTACGGTAACGAGATTGATGAGTTTGATATCACTGAAGACATTCTCTTCCAACAAGACAAAATGTGGGCCAACTACATTCGTGGGGTGGTGAAGTGTCTGTTGGCTCGCGGATACCAGTTTACTGGCGCAGATATTTCAGTGAGTGGCAACGTACCTCAAGGTGCCGGCTTGAGTTCATCTGCAGCATTGGAGGTAGTTATTGGTCAAACGTTTAAGGTGCTGTTCAATCTCGAAATTAGTCAAGCAGACATTGCGTTAAACGGCCAGCAAGCAGAGAACGAATTTGTCGGTTGTAATTGTGGCATCATGGATCAAATGATTTCGGCTGAAGGACGTGAAAATCATGCCATGCTATTAGATTGTCGTAGTCTAGACACTGAAGCGGTATCGATGCCAGAAGATATGGCGGTTATGATCATTAACTCAAATAAAAAACGCGGTTTGGTTGATAGCGAATACAACACTCGTCGTCAGCAATGTGAAGAGGCGGCCCGAATCTTTGGTGTGGCAGCATTGCGTGATGTGACGATTGAGCAGTTTAACGAGAAAATCGCTGAACTGGATGAAATGATCGCAAAACGTGCTCGTCATGTCATCACGGAAAACGATCGTACTTTGGCTGCTGCTCAGGCTCTTCGGGCGCACGATATGAAGCGGATGGGGGAGTTGATGGCGGAATCACACGCATCGATGCGAGATGATTTCGAAATCACTGTACAAGAAATAGACACCTTAGTTGAGATGGTCAAAGACGTGATTGGTGTTCAAGGGGGCGTACGTATGACGGGTGGTGGTTTTGGGGGATGTATTGTTGCTCTCGTTCCGCCAGCGTTGGTCGATGCAGTAAAAGCAACGGTTGAAGCAAAATATCAAGCAGCGACAGGCTTAACTGCGTCAATTTATGTGTGCCAAGCCAAAGATGGTGCTGGCTTAGTTGAAGTCTTGTAAGGGTATTTGATGAACGCACATTTTGAACTCCTAGAACAAGCTATGGCTAAAACGCCGTCGTTTGATGGCCAAGTCGCAAATTTGGTTCATCTTACTAACGCGAATGGTATGACCGCATCGTTTATGGATATCGGCGCAACGTGGCTGAGTTGCACACTACCAGTGAATGGTGAGAACCGTGAAGTGCTATTGCGTTCGCCAAATATGGCTGAACACATGAAGCAAGGCGCTTACTTTGGTTCTATTGTTGGTCGTTTTGCTAACCGAATTGCCAAAGGCCAGTTCGAGATAGATGGAAAATTGTATCAAACGGGCATCAATAATGGTGACCATTCACTGCACGGCGGGTTGGATGGCTTTGATAAACGACGTTGGAAAGTCGAGGAACAAAGTATTCAACATGTGGTTTATTCGCTTCAATCGCCAGATGGTGACCAAGGTTATCCTGGTAATCTCGATATTAGTGTGACTTACAAGCTCACTGATGACAATGAATTGTCTATCTCCTATGACGTGACGACGGACAAAGCATCACCAGTAAATTTAACCAATCACGCTTACTTTAATTTGGCTGGTGAGGCAAGCCGTGCGAAAAGTTTAGATCACGTTTTACAGCTTCATGCGGAGTATTATTTGCCTACGGATGCGGGGTTAATTCCTCTTGGTGAGCAGAAGTCGGTTTTAGGTACCAGCTTTGATTTCACTGCTCTCAAACCGATTGGTCAAACCTTTCTTGCTGAGCAGGATCAGAAAATGGCTGGTGGTTATGATCACGCCTTCGTATTCGAACCAGAAGTGACCGATGGCATATCTACCGCCGCGATTCTTATTGCACCAGAGAAAGAGGTGGTGATGACGATTAAAACCACAAAACCAGCCGTCCAGTTTTATTCGGGTAATTTCTTAGCTGGCACTCCTGGTGCAAGTAAAATCTATGAATCTTATGATGGTCTTGCTTTAGAAACACAGTACTTTCCAGATGGCCCAAACAAGCCACAATGGGGACGTAACCGAGGGATATTGATGCCGATGGAACGTTACCAACATCGGACTATTTATCAATTTGAATGTTAGCAATCTCGTCGTAAACCCTCGCCCGATCTTAGAGCGGGGATATAAGGCGAAAGGACGATAGCACTTTAAGATAGACAGAGGTTATCTTTAACATTTGCCACTGTCGTATTACTGATATTCCAATGTTGGGGCTGTCATAGTGGGCTAGATGCCCACTTTCTTTAGTTTTGCCGAAGAGGTCCGAATGATAAGCTCACCTTCCACTTTACGTTTATTGGTAAGTAAGGGTTGGTTTTCAATCAATGCCATTAGTGATTCGACAGCAAGCTTACCCATGTCAGAGTAAGGTAGCTCAACGGAAGTCAATGCTGGGAAACTCTCAGAGGCGATTTGTTGATTATCGTAACCGACTACGGCGATATCTTGTGGAATTTTCAAACCTAATTCAGCTATCGCTTGATAGCAGCCCATCGCCATATAATCGCTACTGCAGAAAATCGCTTCTGGTCGAGGATTCATGTTCATCAGTACTAATGTTTGCTGATAGGCTTCTTTTAGTGACCAGTTTGCTTCGACTAGATAATCCGCGTTAGGAATAATATCTGCATCAATGAGTGCTTGACGATAACCATCAGCACGTTGCTTACTGGCTAACATCCAGCTTTCACCAGATAGCATAGCAATGCGACGATAGCCTTGTATTGTCAGGTGCGAAACGGCCTTATAAGCTCCAATCATATCGGCGGGTAGAATACTTGGTGTTTCAGTATTTTCCTCGTTGGTGCAGTTTAGCAATACCGTCGGGAGCAAGGTTACAACCCTTTGCTGCTCCAACTCTCGTGTCATACTTGATGCGTAGATTAAGCCTGCATAATCACCACTGTTGATTTCCGATTCTATCTTACTGGCCAACACCTCATCATGGTTGTAATTAAACGTCACTAAAATATAGTCATTTGACCAAGCTTCTTCCCTTGCAGTATTGATCGCATCGATAAATGGGTCATAGCTAGTTAATCCATTGATCACTAGTGCTATTTTTTTTGGTCGCCCCAGAGCATGGGCGACCTTTTTACTTTTATAACCCAGCAACTCTGCGGTTTCGAGTACTTTGCGTTTGGTTGCTTCAGCAATTTTTACGGAGGTTGAGCCATTCAATACCAGCGATACAGTGGACTGAGATACTCCAGCCGTTGCTGCTATGTCACCCATGGTAATTTTCTTAACCATTTTGATTTTCCACTTAATCTCGTTAGCTAAAGATATTAGCTAAAGATTAAGTTTGGATCATCCTTTAAAGGTTAAGATCACAAAAGTAACTTATAGCGCCTGAAAAGCTGTGACTCCCACCACGTTTCTTCTCTTATCATCTAGTCATAAAATTATTAATAAATATATTAGCTAATATTATTAGTTAATTAATGGTTTAGTTTTAAGGAAATCAAGATGAAAAGATGGTCAGAAGAAAAAGCGTGGCAATGGCAAAAAGAGCATGGTTGGTTACGTGGTTTTAACTATTTACCGCGTACCGCAGTAAATTGGAATGAGATGTGGCAGGAGGAATCTTTTTCACCCGAGATAATAGAGCAAGAGTTAGCATGGGCACATGAGGTGGGCTACAACACTTTACGTACTAATTTACCATTTATTGTCTGGCAAGCGGATCGTGACGGTTTACATGCGCGAATTGAGCATTTTCTGGATATCTGCGAACGCAATCAAATCAAAGTAATGATGACGCCTATGGATGACTGTGGTTTCTCTGGTGATCATCCCTATCTTGGTGCCCAAAAAGCACCGATACCTGATTTACACAACAGCCAAGCTGCGGCTAGCCCTGGCCGTAATGTGGTAATGGATAAATCCATGTGGGGTGATGTCGAAGCCTATATCCGCGACATCATAGCTACTTATAAAGATGACCCTCGGATTGTTATTTGGGATCTCTATAATGAGCCAACCAATCGGATGATTTTCACCACCACAGGTGAGATAGCTTATGACGAAGAGATGGAAACCTTCAGTCATGATTTGATGGAAAAAGCGTTTGAGTGGGCACGTGAAGAACACCCAACTCAACCACTCACGGTTGGTGCTTGGCATGCCCCAAGCATTCTTGACCGAAGCTTACCAATTTATGAACATCCAACCGACCGAAAAGCGATGGAACTGTCAGACATCATCACTTTCCATGCTTACTTACCACTCGATCTATTCCATCAAGCTATTGAGATTGTTGAAAGATATAACCGACCAATGATGTGTACTGAGTGGCTTGCTCGTCACGCGCAATCGTACTTGCATGAACAACTGCCTATCTTCAAACAGAAGAATATTGGCTGCTATCAATGGGGATTGGTGAAAGGGAAAACCCAAACACACCTTCCTTGGCCGGAAATCAAACGTAACGATGCCAATTATGCGAGTCAATGGTTCCACGATCTGCTTGATGAGCAAGGACAGCCATATGACGTAAACGAAGTGCAATTAATTAAAACGCTCGCAGAAGTGGATTAATTGCCTGTGAGCCGACCTTGATAAATGGGTCGGCGCCCAACCTATAATTAACTTAATTGAGACGTGAACGATGACTACTCTACAAAACAAACTTACCAATAAGGAGCTGATGTCTTACTTCGGCTACGGAGTAGGCCAGTGCTTTAGCTTTGGCCTAGTCGGCTCTTTTATTCTCTATTTCTATACCGATATTTTGGGGATTTCACCGATTGCAGCAAGTACGATTTTTTTGATTGCTCGAGTTTGGGATGCAGTCAATGACCCGCTTATTGCCGGATACATGGACACTCTTGAATCTCGCTTCGGTAAATTCCGCCCTTACATGTTGTTTACGCCGATTCTGATTGTTTTGGTCACGGTCGCGGCGTTCTACAACATCGATGCTGATACGTCGACAAAAGTGATGTACGCCGGTATCACTTACATTCTTTGGGGTACGCTTTACACCATTTCTGATGTGCCCTTTTGGTCTATGTCTTCTGTTATGACGGATGAACCGCAAGAGCGAGCAAAAGCGGCAACCTGTGCCATGTTAGGGGTGAATGCGGGTATCGGCGCGACTTTGGTTGTATTTCCGAAACTGAGTGTGTACTTCTCTGATGGCCGTGCAGATCAGGGTTACTTACCAGCGGTAATTGTACTGATGATTGCGGGTTTACTCTTTATGTTGAACGGTTTTTACAACACTAAAGAACGAATCTCGACGAAAAACTGCGAAAAAGTTACGTTAAAACAAACCTTCCAAGCCGTTCGTAAGAACAAGCCGCTGTTTTTTATTTTGGCTGCGTTTTTTATGAATGTATTCTTCAACCTAGTTAACGGACTGTACATTTTCTTTTTCACTTACAACATGGGTGATGCTGGATTAGTCTCTTTGATTGGCACAATTACTTTGGTTAGTGCGATTGCATGTTTAGCTACACCTGTATTAACGAAGCGTTTCAAAAAACGTGACATTTTTATTGCGCTGTGTGTTTTAGAGATCATCGCTCGTATTGGATTCTATTTTACTGGGTACACCAATCCAACCGCTGTGATGATATGGTTAGCGGTAATAACAGGGATCTTTATGATGACTAACCCTCTCATCTCAGCAATGATCGCTGATACGGTCGAATATTCTTACTACCATAGTGGTAAACGGACCGCCGCGATTACTTTTTCGGGACAGACCTTTACTGGTAAGCTTTCTGTTGCTGTAGCTGGTGGTTTAACTGGGATAATTTTAACGATGATCGGTTATGTTCCCAATGTAGAACAAACAGAAATGACGCTGAATGGAATATTTTTCTGTATTGCATTGCTACCAGCGTTAGGAGCATTAGTGCGCATCTTCATTATGTCCCGTTATACATTTACTGAAGATCAACACGCAATTTTACGAGAGAAGTTGCAGCGAGGTGAATTTGCTGAAGGTGTAGATGTTAAGTCTGTAAAACCACATGAAGCATTGAGCTAGATACCCACAATTGTTTACAATTAAAGCCCGCTTAATAAACAGTGCGGGCTTTTTATCGTAATTAGATTGTGATCAGCAGCGTTCGACAGAGTTTCTACGTACGAGAGTTGGGGTGAATATGGCTGTTTCTTCTTCAATCACGTCATCACGTGATAATGCCAAAGCTAAGTGAGCGGCGCGTTCAGCCATCATCTCAATAGGATAACGAATCGTAGTAAGACTTGGATGAACAAAACGAGCAATTAATCCATCATCAAAGCCAATGATAGAAATCTGATTGGGCACTTCAATCCCATTTTGTTCTAAGGTCACCAATGCGCCTGCCGCCATATAATCGTTATAGGCGACGACTCCCGTGATCTCTAATGACTTTGCTAATAGATTAGTCATAGCGAGTTCGCCGCCATCGCTATTAGGGTGGCCGTACTCGATGTAGCTTTTAGGTAGCTCAATACCATAGTCACTGAGCGCGGCTTGATAACCTTGTAGACGTTCATCGGTATCTTCTATGTCTTGTGAGGAGGCAATACAAGCAATTTTTCGATGACCATGACGAAGTAAATATTCCGTTGCTAAGAATGCTCCTTTGCGGTTATCGAGTGAAATACAGCGCTCGGCTAGCTCTGGGATATAGCGATTAATCAGAACCATACCTTTGACCTCTTTGGCGTAACCAATCAACTCCTCATCAGATAAGCCTTTAGCATGCACCACGAGTGCATCACAACGGTTGTTGATGAGTAACTCTAAGGCTTGGCGCTCATCATTGGGGTTATGGTATCCATTACCGATCAATATGTGTTTACCATTTGCTCGGGCAATGGTATCGACGGCTTTGACTAAAGTACCAAAAAAGGGATCAGAGACATCTGATACTAAGACGCCCATTGTTTTTGTGCTCTGACTAACGAGAGCACGAGCGGCCGCATTGGGTCGATAACCGAGGGCATTCATTGCTTCTGTAACGGCGTGGATTGACGCTTGACTGGCTTTCGGGGATTTATTGAGTACGCGGGAAACGGTAGCAACGGATACGCCCGCAGCTTTTGCAACATCTTTAATGGTAGCCATGGGTAATATATAACCTTTCATTTTAATAAGTGATGAATACACTCACACAACGGTTGGTGAGCGGACTACGTTAATAGCCTAAAGAGAGGTTTTCATCAGCGTCTTTAATGGCAGATTTAGCCTAGCAAGTTAGATTGATGATAATACCATGAATCAATAATAATTTTTCGACTAATTAATTGAATAATATGCCAATTAATGATTCAAGCTGTTTGTTTTTTTGACTACCGATTAATCCCCTTAAGGGATGTTTTGATTGTTCACTGCCACAGTAGAACGTCTAACCAATATTGGTAAGAATAGACGTTGTGTATGGGATTGTATTACCTCTTTATTTATCAACTGAGTTGAAAGTTTGACGGCTTCAGCGGCCATGACTTGTATTGGGTAACGAATAGTGGTTAGGCGAGGGTAGATGTAACGTGCGATATGACCATCGTCAAAGCCTACAATAGAGATATCTTGAGGGATTCGTATCTCATTTTCTTGTAGTAATGCCATGCAACCTGCAGCCATATAGTCGTTATAGGTTGCAATTGCAGATAACGGTATATTTTTGGCGAGAAGGTTGACCATGGCTAACTCTCCGCCTTTTTCATCTGGTTCTTCAAATTCAATATAACTTTCTTTTATCGTAATATGATTGTCTCGCAGAGCATCGTAATAGCCTCGGAGTCGATCATGCGCATCTGCAATATCATGACTAGAACAAATATAGCCAATATCCCTATGACCATTTTTAATTAAATATTCAGTTGCAATGTAGGAGCCTTTATAGTTATCTAAAGCCACACAGCGAGATTCTATTCCAGGAATACTTCGATTAATCAGCACCATTCCCGGAATTTCATTAGCCAGTTGTCGAAGTTCTTCATCGCTCATACCTTTGCTATGTACAACTAAAGATTCGCATTGGCTATTGATCAGTAGGTTGATGGCGTTTCTTTCTTTATCAGCATCATGGTACCCACTGCCTATTAATAGTTGTTTTCCTTGTTCACTAGCGACGGTATCAATGGCTTTGACCATGCTGCCAAAGAATGGAGATGAGACATCATTGACCAATACGCCAATAGTATTGGAAGATTTACTTACTAGTGCTCTAGCGTTTGCATTGGGTCGATAACCCAATACTTTCATTGCTTGTTGTACGGCTTTAACCGCTTTTTCACTCGTTTGGGGTGAGTTATTGATGACTCGAGAAGCGGTCGCTATGGATACACCTGCAGCTTTTGCAACATCTTTGATAGTCGTCATAGGGTTCTCTAGTATTGTCGGCCGTGCCATTTAACACCTCATCACTAGAAAATTCAAATCCTATCAATGTAATTGTTGTGTTGTTTCAAGATATTGAGTTAACGACTTTAGAAAAAGCCCCTAGAGATAATCAAGGGGCTAAATCAAATTTAGTTAACTAACGGTGTTAAGCATGGATTTTAAAGTAAGGCTATATTGATAGGATTTCGCACAAAGTTGATACTCTTTATGTACGCTTGGGCTCCATGAGTCGTCACCACCGACCCCCATGTGTTGGTGATCAATCCTCACATATATTTTATCTTCTATGAGCAGTTCATTGGTATGCTTTGCTTGGGTTAACTGTTCTTGATTATATTGACTAACACTAAATTGAAAGTTTCCTATAATTTCTAATTGGTTAATGCTTAATCTTTGAACGTTGCAGCGTAGCCCGCTATCGGTCGGGAAGATATAGGGTGTGTGCATTTGCTGTAATGTTTTTTCGTAACAGCCAAAACGTGCTGCGGACAAGCGATCTGGATAGTTTTCAAATGGACCTAAGCCTTGCCATGTAATGATAGGGTTTTTCTCATTCAAGGGCAAAATGAGTTCCAAACCAATGCGTGGTATTGGAGGGAGTTCGTCGGCCAGTTTTACATCAACGTTTAGTTGCATCTCTCCGCTATTTTTTAGTGTTTGTGTCCAAGTGGCGATCGCTTGAATGACGCCATTAAAATGATAAGCGAAACTTGAGGTTACTTGCACCGAGTGTGTTAGTGTTTCACTATAACAGCTTACACATTCGCGCTTCCATCGGCCAATACCAGCGCTGTCCCAACGACATACCCAAGCGTTGGGATCCACATTATCCACTTCACTTATACCGATGTCGTTATCCAGTGGTGCTCGGAAGAAGTTGTCTTGTGGCGCAGCTAGTAGCTGAGCTTTACCGTTGACTTTCCAATCAATCATCAAGCCTGTTTGGCTATCCCAACACCATTGATGCTGACCATCTAGGCTCGTGACCATAATCATGTTATTGGTTTGGCTCGTTAGTGGTGGCGGTTGGACTTCCAGTTTAGGCATCACTAGGCCTTTGCCATGACAAAGTGCAAACTGTTCCGAAGCGCAGATGTGGCCAGCGGGTGCCCAAAGTGTCTTTTCAACCAAGATAATGTCAGTATTTAAGTGATATTGTGCGTCTAATCGGGGGGCAAAATTTAAATCAACCGATATGATTTCTTGGCTATCTGCCTTGATATTCAGTGCGATTGAACCAGATTGAATCGCTTTGCCATTTTCCAACAGTGACCAGTTTAATTGTTCGTTATCGGTAGCACGGAATAAATGTTCATTTGTCACGAATAGCTGACAAACTCCATTCGTTTGTCCTTGTAGTGAAACGCTAATCATACGTTGACAATGTTTGGCTTCTTCTAACGTAGGGTGTACCGTGCGATCTGGGAAAATCAAGCCATTGATGCAGAACTGTCGGTCGTTGATTTCATCACCGAAATCTCCACCATAGGCCCAAAAGTGTTGACCATTCTCATCCCACTGGCTTAAACCTTGATCAACCCAATCCCAAACAAAACCACCTTGAAGGCGAGGGAATTCTCGAAATGCATCCCAATACTCGTTAAAACTGCCTAGACTATTGCCCATGGCATGGGCGTATTCACATAATATTAGTGGGCGAGTTTCATTGGGCAAAGAAATCCATTTCTTGATTGACCATTTTGGTACGGCTTTATCTTTTATCGTTGTATTCACGCGGGCATACATAGGGGCAATGATATCCGTTGCCTCAGTGTTAGCTCCACCTCCTTCGTATTGAACTGGACGAGAAGGATCGTAATTTTTTGACCAAGCGTACATGGCATTGTGGTTACTGCCATGACCAGATTCGTTACCCAACGACCAAATAATAATCGACGGGTGATTCTTATCACGCATGATCATTTGGGTATAGCGACTCATGTAGGCGTGTGCCCATTGTGGATCGCTTGAAAGGCGATTCATCGGTTGCATACCGTGAGTTTCGATATTGGCTTCATCGCATACATACAAACCGTATTGATCACACAGTTCATACCAACGTGGGTGATTGGGATAATGAGCGGTACGAACTGCGTTGAAGTTGTATTGTTTCATTAGACAGATATCGTGGATCATATCTTCTTCTGTCATGACATGGCCTAGCTCTGGATGATGCTCATGGCGGTTAACGCCACGGATCAACAAGGGTTTACCATTGAGTTTCAATTGACCATCACGGATTTCCACTTTTCGAAAACCAACTTGGTATGCTTCACTTTCTTGGTGGTGACCATTTTCATCCAATAATGAGACGATTAAGCGGTATAGATGGGGAGTTTCTGCGGTCCATTTTTTAGGATTGTGTAGATGTAGAGTCTGGAATACAACGTCATTCCATGTACCACGCTCATCAATACGACGGTTATGTGGTCGATCAATTTTTGGTTCTGTTACTGCCTGCTCGCCCTCAAAAAGTTGGACTTGAACTTGGTAAGTGTCTGGCGCTGAAATGTGAGTCACGATAGACAGAGAACCATCACGATAACATGCGTCGAGATCCGGAGTAATGAAGACATCTTCAATGCAGTGCTTAGGTTTAGAAAGTAGGGTGACATCTCGGAAAATACCACTGAGCCACCACATGTCTTGGTCTTCTAAGTAACTGCCGTCACACCAACGAATCACCATTACGGCAAGCGTATTTTCGCCTGCAAAAAGGTGTGGCGTTAGGTCAAATTCAGCGGGCAAACGACTATCTTGACTATAGCCTACCCACGTCCCATTACACCAAAAGTGGAATGCAGAGTTTACGCCATCAAAGATGATGCGTTGAGTATGGGTAAGATCGTCTGCTGATAGTGAAATTTTGGTTCGGTAGCAGCCCGTTGGGTTCTCTGCTGGAACAAATGGTGGCTTTACCTCAAATGGATATTTGACGTTAGCATAGATGGGCTTGTCGTAACCTTGTAGCTGCCAGTTGGAAGGAACCGTGATCTCAGCCCAATTTTCATCATTAAAGTTGGTTTCAATGAATTGTCCATCGACTAGTTCTGGTTTATTGAAAAGCTTGAATTTCCACTGACCATTGAGTGATTGACGTTGAGTATGAATACCATCACGTGCATGGTTAATGTGACGAAAACTGTGAAGTGGGCTGTGTGCTTTTAGGCAGTGAATGTTCACGGACTGCGGATTCTCCCAGTCACGTCGTTGAATAATATCTACAAATGTTGTCATGAATTCTTTACCTAATTATCGGTTTTTAAATAAAGTTTTAAGGAGAGCTTAAGCGTTTTAGTTAACGTAACCCACGGTTGCTGCTAATTGATTGACTCGCCAAACTTCAGCTTGTGTATAGAGGTTAAATCCCAGCGTTATCACCTGTCTTTTTACTTTATGTCTATGGATTTATTTTTCGCTAAGCTTCTAATCTGGCAAATAGTATAAATAATTTTGGAAACGTTTTCAAGATAAAGGTAGCATTTTAATATTGACTATTGTTAGGGAGTTTTTTTTTGTGATTCTCATCATGTTTTCATGAGGCGTTAAATAAGTAAGAGACAAGAATACCTAATAAAATGTGCTGGCATAGGTAAGGAAAAAGAACAGGTTTAGACACGTTATAACGGTTCTCAACGTCTTGAGAACACGAGTATTGATCTCAATCGCTAGCAGTAAGGTGCGCTAATGAAGATGACTATAATAACAGGATGTGCGTTATTTCATTAGGTTGGATTACGTTTTTGACGCACTAAACTGTGCCTTCTTGTTTTCTGACTCTTTTCGTCATAAAAATAACTAATTCCAATAAATATTTCCAAAGCTTTGCGCATGAAATGGAAACGTTATCATTATTTGTCGAAGCTCACAGTTTATTTCGTCAATTTATTTATCATACCAAACTGTACCCAACATCAAGGTAAAAAACATGCGGCAAAAAACACTGGTTCAGCTAACAGGTAAGCAGACTCAACTTATTGTTGAGCTTGGAGATTATGCTGAAGTCTTATATTGGGGGATAGATGTGGGGGATGGCGTTGAGCGATCGCGTCTCACTTTGTCCCGTCCTGTACCATATGGGCGTTTAGATGATGATGTACCAATGACTTTGCTTCCTGAGCTTGGCCGCGGAGTGTTTAGTAGCCCGGGTTTGGAAGGTCATCGTGATGGTCAACATTGGTCCCCCGTATTTGCGATAACTCAAATCGAGAAAAATAAAGATAACATTGTTATTGAGAGTGAGGATGTCACTGCTGGTGTTCATTTAAAAACGGAGTTAAAACTCGATGAACATGATGTTTTGCAAACTCGCTGTACGTTGACCAATATTCGGGCAGGGGTTTACCAAGTTAATCGTTTTGCTAATACGCTCCCTCTGCCTGTTCGTGTTAATGAGTTGATGACTTATTATGGGCGCTGGGTGCATGAGTTCCAAACGGTTCGTCAGCCCCTGTTACAAGGCGGTTATCAACAAGAGAACCGACGCGGTCGAACTTCTCATGAGCATTATCCTGCGCTTGTTGCTGGGACTTCGCATTTTGATGAAATGAACGGAGAGGTATGGGGTTTCCATTTTGCTTGGAGTGGAAATCATCGATTAAGAGTCGATGTAAAAGCAGACGGTCGTCGTTACATGCAAGCTGAAGTCATTTATTTCCCAGGAGAAATCGCGCTCAAAGAGGGTGAAAGTCTCACAACTCCTTGGCTTTATGCAAGTTATAGTCATTCGGGGTTGAATGGAATGAGCCATCATTTCCATTCACATGTCAGGGATGCCATTTTATCGAAAAGCTTTCGTGATAAACCTAGACCCATTCATTTAAATACATGGGAAGGTATCTACTTTGATCATAATCCTGAATATATTATGTCAATGGCAACCCAAGCAGCAGAGATGGGCGTTGAGCGTTTTATTATTGATGATGGATGGTTTAAAGGAAGAAATGGCGATAAAGCTGGCCTAGGAGATTGGTTTCTATGCCCCTTTAAGTACCCGAATGGTTTACAACCTATTGTCGAACATGTGAATCAATTAGGTATGGAGTTTGGATTGTGGTTTGAACCTGAAATGATCAATACAAACTCCGATCTCTTTCGCGCACATCCAGAGTGGTTGCTCGCTATTGATGGATATGAGCAACCCACTGGACGCAATCAATATGTGATTAATCTACAGAATGAAGAAGCTTTTAACTTCTTATTTGAGCGACTTGACTATTTTTTATCAACCTACAATATTGCCTATATCAAGTGGGATATGAACCGTGAAGTTGTTCAACCGGCTCATCTAGGCCAAGCCTCAGCGTACAATCAAACATTACGTTACTATGAATTGGTCGATAAAGTTCGAGTCAAACATCCTCAAGTTGAGATTGAATCGTGTGCTGCTGGAGGAGGGCGTATTGATTTTGAGGTGCTTAAACGAACACATCGTTTCTGGGCTTCAGATAATAATGACGCGTTAGAGCGTCAAACGATTCAACGTGGGATGAGTTACTTTTTCCCACCAGAAGTGATGGGAAGTCATATAGGATCGAGCCATTGTCATAGTACCCGAAGACAGCACAGCATAGAATTTCGTGGTTTGACTGCGCTATTTGGCCATATGGGAATAGAACTAGACCCTGTTAAAGAAACAAAATCAGAAAAAAAAGGTTTTGAGCGTTATATTAAATTACACAAGATATTACGTCCATTACTACACACTGGTAGAACTTGGCGAGTACCTACCGATGACCAAGCGCACCAAATCCATGTTGTGGTAGCCAATGATCAATCTGAAGCGGTTGCGATGATCGCTCAGCTTGCGATGCCAACCAATTCATTAAGCGGCCAACTGAGAGTTCCGGGATTAGCGCCACAAGGCTTATATCGAGTTTTTCTTCTAGATAAACCTTCAAATTACGATGATATTGTCAATTATCAGCCTCTCTGGACTGAGTCTGGTTGTGAAGTTTCGGGGTTATGGTGTGAGAAAGTTGGTCTAACAATACCAATTTTGGATCCTGAAACGGCAATATTGGTCAAGTTCGAACGTATGGATTAAGTGTAATCGTTAAATCCTCACTGTTGATATTTTTAGGCCGTTTAACCAGAAGGTTAAACGGCTGTTCGTGTTGCTTAAAAGTAATGTTAACCATAATTTTATTATTATAACGTTTTGATTTTAATAATTTTTAATGTTATCTAGGGATTATTTATGTGCTATGTCTCATTTTTTAAACTCCGATGTAAACGTTTCCATAAGCTGGTGATAGATCACAGTAAGGTATCAGGTGTATAGATAGCATTAGCGTCGAACAATAAATAAAAGACATTGATGCCATGAGTTCTTATCAAGAAACTCATAGCAGTACGATACTAAGGAACGATTATGTCTGATAAAATTACGCTACAAACTAAGGTTTCTTACGGCCTTGGTGCACTCGGTAAAGATTTTGCCTGTGCTCCTATCTATATTTTCTTAATGTTCTACTTCACTGACGTTGCCGGCTTACCCGCGGCTTTCGTTGGTACCATCTTTTTAGCTGCTCGTATTATTGATGCGATCACTGACCCTATGATGGGAGTCATTGTCGATAATACGCGCTCAAAGTTTGGCAAATTCCGCCCATGGATTGTCATTGGTACACTGCTAAATGCGGTCGTTCTGGTTGGCTTATTTAGTACACATATGTTTGAAGGTACAACGCTTTATATCTATGCTGCCGCCGCTTATATTTTGTGGGGATTAACATACACCATCATGGATGTTCCTTACTGGTCAATGATTCCAGCGCTATCTAGTTCTCGTCAGGAGAGAGAAAAATTAGTGGTATGGCCGCGTTTATTTGCAAGTCTTGCTTGGTTTGTGACCGGAACTTATGGTCTGTATATTGTTGGCGAGCTAGGGCAGGGTGATCAAGGTAAAGGATTTTTTAATGTTGCGATGCTGATTGTTGTACTATTTATTATGAGTGCTTTTTTAATTGCGCGTAATGTAAAAGAAAAAATAGCCCCTCCGATGACGATAGCAAAATTTAGCTTTAAAGATGTATTAACGATTATTGGAAAAAATGATCAACTTAAAGCATTGATTGGTACCGTTCTTTCATTTCAAATCGCGAACCTTCTTGTTGGTGGTTTTGCTATCTATTATTTTTCTTATGCATTAAATAAAGCAGAATTATTTCCTGTTTATATGATGTTTGCCGGTATTGCTGAAGTAGCTGGTGTGTTTTTATTTCCGAGAATTGCAGCTTTATTACCTCGTAAATATTTGTGGATGATTGCCTGTGGCTTTCCAATTTTATCCTGCTTTATTTTATTAATTATGGGATTTGTTGCTCCGGCCAATGTAATTATCATTGGAATCGCAGGGGCTGCTATTAAATTTGGTGTAGGTATTGCCAACGCTCTTCAAACCGTAATGTTGGCTGATGTCGTAGATTATGGTGAATATAGAACGGGACGTCGTAGTGAGAGCGTTATTTTTTCTGTGCAAACCATGCTGGTTAAATTTGCTGGTGCAGCAGGCGGTTTTATCGTTGGTATAGGTCTGAGCATTATTGGCTATGTACCCAACGTTGAGCAAACAGAGAGTACGATCGCTGGACTAGAGTTCATCATGATAGGATTACCTGCCGTTTTAATGTTAGTGAGCGGTATGATTTATCAGCGTTATTACCATTTGCATGACGGTTTTGATGCAACCAAAATGAAAGAAGAGACTGTTCGAAAGCAAGTGGTAGCATAATTATATGATGAGCATCCTACGCTGACTGTTCAGGATGCTCTATCTCTTCGATATATAAAGTGGTTATCACACTTTGGAATAAAAATAAGTACGATATCCACCAATCAAATTACGAGCTTTAAAGCCGTTGTTGACTAGTTGACGATAAGCGACGTTACCGCGTAACCCGACTTGGCAGTAAATAACAATCTCTTTATCTTTTGGTAGTTCGTTCATACGTTGACGTAATTGATCAACCTGAATATTGATATCCCCTTGTAGATAACAACCCTCTTGGCGTTCTTCAGGATTGCGCACATCTAAAATGATCTGATCGTCACTCAGGGTGGCGAGTTGATCAAAGTGAATCGCTTTTGCATCACCTTTCATCAGGTTGGTAGCCACAAACGCGGCTTGGTTAATCACATCTTTTGCACTGCCGTACGGTGGCGCGTAAGTTAACTCTAGGTGCTGAAGTTGTTCCACTGTCATACCAGCGCGTTGCGCTACGGCCATCACATCAATACGTTTATCAATTCCGTCTTTGCCAACCGCTTGCGCGCCGAATATTTTGCCATTATTGGGATCAAATAACATTTTAAATGAGACAATTTCTGCCCCCGGATAGTAGCTGGCATGGCTGGCGGTGTGGACGTAGACTTTTTCGTATTCGATCCCTTCACGTTTTAACTGTTTTTCGTTTTTACCCGTGGAAGCAACGGCAAGATCAAAGACTTTACAAATAGCGGTGCCTTGTGTTCCTTGATACGTTTCTTGGCGACCAAACATATTGTCGGCTGCCATTCTACCTTGTCGATTTGCAGGCCCCGCCAGTGGCACGAGTGTTGGTTTACCTGTTACAAAGTCTTGCTCTTCAACCGCATCGCCAACGGCATAAATAAAAGGATCACTGGTTTGCATTTCTGCGTTAGTCCAGATACCACCGAGTTGACCAATCTCTAATCCAGCTTGTTGCGCTAGTGTGGTTTCAGGCCGTACGCCAATCGCCATAATCAATAGCTCAGTGGTTAACGAGTCGCCATTACTTAATGTTAATGACAGTTGGCCACACAAATGCTGAGTAGAATCTTGCTCGCCAGCATCCGTATTCGCAATAGAAGTGGTTGCGACAAATTCAACCGATTGCAATGCGACACCTAAACGTAAATCGATGCCTTGGTTGCGAATTTCATGGTGGACAAAGCCGGCCATTTCTCTATCGACGGGTGTCATGACTTGATCGGCCATTTCAATCAGCGTGGTTTTAATCCCAAGTTGATGAAAAGCTTCCATCATTTCTAAACCAATAAAACCACCACCGACGACAGTCGCGTGAGTGGGCTTGTTCATCTGGATCGTTTGGATAATGCGATCCATATCGGGAATGTTACGCAGCGAATGTGTGAGTGGATTATCAAGACCAGCAATAGGAGGAACAATCGGACTCGCCCCTGGGCTAAGCAGTAAGAAATCATACGATTCGTTATATTCGGTACCATCGACAAGGTTTTTCACGGTAACCGTTTTTTCTGAGCGATTGATTGCTATCACTTCATTCATCACTCGCACATCAACGTTAAAACGAGCAAGAAAACTTTCTGGTGTCTGTAGCAGTAATTTACTGCGATCCTGAATATCACCGCCGATGTGATAAGGCAAACCGCAATTAGCAAAGGAAACGAACGCTCCTCGTTCGAACATGATAATTTCAGCCTCTTCACTTAAACGACGAGCTCTGGCTGCGGCAGATGCGCCACCTGCGACGCCACCAATAATAACGATTTTGGTCATGATTACCTCTTCTAGCTTCTAAAAATGCTGACAACGAGTATAAGCTAATGAATTAGTTTTTTCTAATTTTTATTAATCTAAATAAGTGTTGACTAATTTAGTGGTTGATTACTATTATGTTGACAGTGTGACCGGAGATAAGCGTATGGCTGAGATAAATATTGATCAAATGCAAGTTCATATTGATGAGGTCACGGAATTACTAAAAATTATGGCCCATCCTGAACGGATGATGGTGCTGTGTCAGTTGATTGAAGGTGAAGTCGCGGTAGCTCAGTTACAACAAGCGTCTTTATTGAGTCAATCCGCCTTATCGCAGCATCTTGCTTTACTGCGTAAACAGCGATTGATCAGCGCACGTAAACGCTCGCAACAAGTTTTTTATTCTTTGGCTGATCATAGAGTTAAACAACTAATCGCTAGTTTACAACGTATTTTTTGTCACCCAAATAACGCTAACTCATGATGAGGTAATTATGACATTTTCAATTCCTTGGTATTCGCTATTTGGCGGAATGTTACTTGGCGTCTCCGCCACTTTATTGCTGTTATTAAACGGTAAAGTTGCTGGGATCAGCGGCATCCTTGGTGGTTTATTAACCCCCAAAGCGCAAGATACCGCATGGCGCTGGTTATTTATGATTGGTTTGGTGGCGGGAGGCGTGTTTGGGGTGCGCTTACTGGGAGCCGAAGTGCCTTTACAGTACTCATCGAGTACAGGAATGTTAATCATCGCCGGTTTACTGGTTGGTTTAGGCACTCGCTTAGGTAATGGTTGTACCAGTGGCCATGGTATCTGTGGTATTGGACGTTTGTCGCTGCGCTCTATTGTTGCTACGGGAATCTTTATGTTGGTTGCTGGTATTACCGTCTTTGTTCGTTTGCATCTTCTTTAAACGCATAGCTTTTTTTATTAGTAAGGATAGATCATGAATACGTTCTTATTTCGTTTAACGTCACTGGTAACGGGCTTATTGTTTGGTCTCGGTATGGTGATTTCTGGTATGGCGGATCCGACCAAGGTGATCGGCTTTTTAGATGTTGCTGGCGCTTGGGATCCAAGTCTAATGTTTGTGATGGGTGGTGCATTATTGGTCTTTATGCCTGCTTATTTTATTGTGATCAAACCAAAATCTAAGCCCCTTAATGCCTCGAGTTTTAGTTTGGCGAATAATCCTCATCTCGATAGTCGTCTGATTAGCGGCGCGGTTATTTTCGGCTTGGGTTGGGGGTTAGCAGGCATCTGCCCTGGGCCAGCAGTGTCAAGTTTAGCGCTAGGTAACCGTGACGTATGGGTATTTTTTGTGGCTATGTTGGTGGGTTTATTTGTCATGGGACAATGGCTAAAAACCAAAAACTAGTTACTTAAGTGGTTTGGTTTATGGCGTATTGAAAAATGTCAGTAAGTGTTCACCAAGCCCCTATTGACAGAAAAAGTGTGACACTCAGCACTTGATCCACTTTTTACTATTGAGTGATCATTCCAGTGCTTCATCCTGTTTGTTATGAGCAGAAAGAAAGCCCCTAA